>NZ_JASATQ010000096.1:0-13620 GCF_038440415.1 Sphingomonas sp. OTU376
CCGCGGGGGGGGGCCCCGCTGCCGGGATGCGCCCAGCCGCGCTTCTGAGATTTCAGCCGGGCGGCGACCTCGGACATCAGATATGCGCGAAGATGTCGGTTTCGGGCCAGCCGGCCAGGTCGAGTTCGGCGCGCCAGGGGAGGAATTCGAAACACGCCTGGGCGAGGTCGGTTCGGCCTTCGCGTTCGAGGCGCTTGTCGAGTTCTTCCTTCATGGCGTGCAGGTAACGCACGTCGGACGCTGCGTATTCACGCTGCGCCTCGGAAAGTTCGGGGCCGCCCCAGTCCGAGCTCTGCTGCTGCTTCGACACCTCGACGCCGACCAGCTCGCGGACCAGCTCCTTGAGGCCGTGGCGATCAGTATAGGTGCGCACCAGGCGCGAGGCGGTCTTGGTGCAATAGACCGGCCCGGCGATGACGCCGAGGTAGAAGCGGATCGCCGCCAGGTCGAACCGGGCGAAATGATAGAGCTTCAGCCGCTCGGGATCGGCGAGCAGCATGCGCAGGTTCGGCGCGTCATAGCTGGAGCGCGGGCCGAAGCGGACGAGATGCTCGTCGCCGGAACCGTCGGACAGCTGGACGACGCACAGCCGGTCGCGCGGCGTGATCAGCCCCATCGTCTCGGTGTCGACGGCGATCGAGGCGCCCGGCGCGAACAGGCCCTCGGGGATATCTTCTTCGTGGAAATGCACAGTCATCCGGGTCGCCTAGCCCTGTTCGCCGCCGGGCTCAATGGCCGGAGGTGCATGCTTCGCCGCCTGCCTGCGCGCGCGGTTGGTGCGCGCCCAGATATTGAGCCCCTCGACACCCGCCGAAAAGGCCATGGCGGTATAGATATAGCCCTTGGGGATATGCGCCCCGAACGCTTCGCCGATCAGCACCATGCCGATCATCAGCAGGAAGCCGAGCGCCAGCATCACGACGCTGGGATTGCGGTTGATGAAGTTGGCCAGCGGATCGGCGGCGATCAGCATCACCGCCACCGCGGCGATCACCGCGACGTACATGATCTCGACATGCTCGGTCATGCCGACCGCGGTCAGGATCGAATCGACCGAGAAGACGATGTCGAGCAGCAGGATCTGGACGATCGCGGCCGTGAAGGTGATCGAGGCGACCTTCTTCTTGTCGAGCAGCTGGTCCGCCTCGCCCGGCGCATCGGCGTCGACCGAATGATGGATCTCGGTCGTCGCCTTCCACATCAGGAACAGGCCGCCGGCGAGCAGGATCAGGTCCTTCCAGGAGAAATCGGTCTCGAAGCTGGGCAGGCCATGCGCGTCGAGCGGGCCGGTCAGCCCCAGGCTGAACACGGTGTTCTTCAGGCTGATGATCCAGCTGATCGCGGTGAGCAGCGCAAGCCGCATGACCAGGGCAAGCGAGATGCCCACCCGGCGGGCGCGCTGACGCTGTTCCTCGGGCAATTTGTTCGAGAGAATCGAGATGAAGATCAGGTTGTCGATGCCGAGCACCACCTCCATCACGACAAGGGTGACGAGCGCGGCCCAGGCGGCCGGACTGGCGAGCAATTCGGTGATCGCGTCCATGGCGAACAGCTCTGCCCTGCGACGGAATGTGGCGCAAGCGCTGCGATTAACGATAGTTCGGCCATTTCAAGTCGAATTTCGTTCGCTCGCTGTACGATTTTGGGCTATGGCCGATTCCATGGCGCAAGTTTTTGCGCTGGAAGACCTGCGTTTTTCGTCCGGCGCTTGGCTTTTGATTTGATTTGTGGGCGAACCGGGAAGACGAACAGGGCATGAGTTTCGATAGAGGGCGCCGTGGGGATCGCGGCG
Organism: Sphingomonas sp. OTU376; assembly: GCF_038440415.1. Taxonomy (NCBI): domain Bacteria; kingdom Pseudomonadati; phylum Pseudomonadota; class Alphaproteobacteria; order Sphingomonadales; family Sphingomonadaceae; genus Sphingomonas; species Sphingomonas sp. OTU376. The sequence continues at coordinate 1,793 of NZ_JASATQ010000096.1, forward strand.
GACGTGGCCGCGACAAGCGTGATGGCTTCGGCGGCGATGATTTTGGTGGCGGCAGCAGCTTCGGCGGCGGTTTCGAGGATCGCGGCGGTTTCGGCGGCGGTGACCGATTCGGTGGCGGTGGCGGCGGTGGTTACCGCGGCGGCGGTGGCGGCTTCGGCGGCGGCGGCGGTGGCGGTGGTTACCGCGGCGGCGGCGGCGGTGGCGGCTTCGGCGGCGGTGGTGGCGGCGGCTTCGGCGGCGGCAACCGTATGCCCCCGCAGGTCATCGGCGAAGGCACCGGTGTCGTTAAGTTCTTCAACGCGCAGAAGGGCTTCGGCTTCGTCGTTCGCGATGATGGCGGCGAAGACGTCTTCGTGCACATTTCGGCGGTCGAGCAGGCAGGCCTCACCGGCCTGGCCGAAGGCCAGCCGCTTGGCTTCACGCTTGTCGATCGCGGCGGCCGTATCTCGGCTACCGAACTGAAGATCGACGGCGAGCCGATGCCGGTCGAAGAGCGCGCACCGCGTGAAGACCGCGGCGATCGTGGCGGCTTCGGCGGCGGCGACCGTGGCGGCCCGCAGCGTCAGCTGACTGGCGAGAAGGCGACCGGTACGGTCAAGTTCTTCAACGCCATGAAGGGCTTCGGCTTCATCCAGCGCGATGATGGCCAGCCGGACGCGTTCGTGCACATCTCGGCCGTCGAGCGTGCCGGCATGCCGACGCTCAACGAAGGCGACCGTCTCGAGTTCGAACTCGAAGTCGATCGTCGCGGCAAGTATGCCGCGGTGAACCTTACGCCGCAGGGCTGAGGTCAGCCTTCAGGCAGACAAACGAAGGGGCCGGGCGGGAACGTCCGGCCCTTTTGCTTTTGGGGGGAGGCGCATGGTGTTCGGACGGATGCGCGCGCAGGCGGTGATCTGCGTCGCGGTGCTGGTGTTGCCAGGGTGCAGCCCGAACCCCACGCAGGATCCCGCGACGCTGGCCGCGATTCGTGCCGAGGCACGGGCGCTCATGGCCAATCCGCACGTCGATGCATCGTCGCGAGTCCCCGAATCGCACTGGCCGCGTACGATCGGGTCGCTCCGGCCCGAATGGGTGCGGATCGATGAAGACGGTGTGGACATCCCCGTGAAGGTCTATTTCGACGACAGCTGGGGCTATTGGGTCCCGCGCGATCCTGCCAGGCTCCCCGGGCGCAGGTCCGGCTACCGGGCGGTAGGCGAAGGGATCTACTGGTATCACTTCTCCTAGCCGGCGAGCCTAGTCCCCAAGCAGCTCGTGCAAGGGCAGCGCGGGGGTGAACTTGCGGCGGCGCTTGAAGAAGCTGGTCTCGTAGCGACGCACCACCGGATCATTGCCGAGCAGCGAATCGACCAGCGCGTTGAACGCATCCATGTCGCGGGCGCTCACCACCAGCACCAGGTCGAAGCTGCCGGTCACTTCGGCGACGAGCTGGACGTGCGGGCTGGCGATCAGCCGGCGCTGGAAGCCTTGCATCGCGTCGAGCGAATGCCGATCGAACTGGACATGGACCAGCGCCGACAGGAACGGGCCGACCTCCTCGGAGACGATCGAGACGTCCGCGGCGATCGTGCCGTCGCCGCGCATGCGCCGGATCCGGCGGGCGATTGCGCTGGGCGACAGCGGCAGCCGTTCGGCGAGCAGGTCCGCCGTCATCAGTGCATCCTCTTGCAGCAGCGCGAGGATGCGCAGGTCCATGTCGTCATTGGTCATCGCCGCCACTATGCCAGATTTTGGCAAGCAGGCAGGCGAAATTGCGCGCCACGCGCCCGGGGTTCGGATCATAGAGTGTTGGTCAAGTAACACAGTCGGGGGATGACCCATGAAGATCGCATTCGTCACGGCGCTGGCTCTCTCGGCCGGTCTTTCCGTCGTCGCCCAGGCGCAGCAGGGCCCCGGTCCGGCCCCGGTTGCCGCGCCCAGGGCCGGCAAGGCCGAGATCGTCGCCGGCATTCGCAAGGCGATCGCCGAGAACTATGTGCTCGCCGCCAAGCGTGCCCCGCTCGATGCCGCGCTCGCCAAGGGGCTCAAGTCGGGTCGCTACAATGTCGAGGATCCGGGTGAGCTGACCCGCCGGATCAACGAGGATATGTTCGCCGTCGCCGCCGACAAGCATCTGGGGCTGTCCTTCGATCCGCGCGCTTCGGCGGAAATCGCCAAGCGCGGCAGCCAGGACGACGAGATCGAGAACACGCCTTTCTTCAAGGCGCTGCTGCGTCGCGGCAATCACGGCATCACCGAGATGAAGCTGTTGCCCGGCAATGTCCGCTACGTCCGCTATGACGGGTTCGGCTGGACCGGCGACGAGAGCAAGGCGGCGATCGATGCGGCGATGGCGTTCCTGCGCGATGGCGATGCCGCGATCCTCGACCTGCGCGGCAATGGCGGCGGCAGCCCCGAGGCGGTGCGCCGGCTGACCAGCTATTTCGTGCCTGCCGGCACCAAGCTGGTGACCTTCCATATGCGCAGCGACGCGCCGACCACTTCGACGAGCGAAGCGGTTCCCGGCGGGCAGCTCAACCTGCCGCTCTATGTGCTGACCAGCGGTCGCGCCGCGTCGGCGGCGGAGGAGTTCGTCAGCCACGTCGCGCGACTCGGCTTCGGCACGCTGATCGGCGCGCCCACTGCCGGGGCCGCCTATCGCAACGAGTTCTTCGCGGTGCCGGGCGGCTATCTGATCAGCGTCTCGGTCGGCTACCCCGAGCTGCCGGGCGGCGGCAATTGGGAAGGTACGGGCGTGGCGCCGAAGATCGCCGTGCCGGTCGAAAAGGCGCTGGACCGGGCGCAGCAGGAAGCCGCACTGACGCTCGCCGCGAAAGCGCAGGGGCCGCAGAAGACCGAGCTCGAATGGACGGCGGCGCTCTATGGCGCGCGGCTGACCCCGGTGACGCCGGCGCGGGCGCTTGCCGCCTATGCCGGACGCTATGGGCCGCGCACCGTGGCGCTGGAGAATGGCGCGCTCACCTGGCAGCGCGACGGTGGCCCCAAGTCGGTGCTGGTCCCGCTGGGCGGCGACCTGTTCACGCTGGACGGCGATCCGCGCACCCGCGTGCGCTTCACGGGTGAGGGCGGCGTAACCGGCGTGACGATCGAGCGGGCGGACGGGACGAGCACGCCTTCGCCCAGGGGCTAGGCGGTCAGGATCAGCGCCGCGCCAGCCAGGATCCCGGTGACGCTGAGTGCGCGGACCAGCGTCACCTTTTCGCCCAGGAAGACCACAGCGATCACCAGCGCGGTGATCATGCCGGTCTCGCGCAGTGCGGCGAGCGGGGCGACGGCGCCGAGCGCGAAGGCGTTGAGCGCCAGGCCGTAGGTCAGGATCGACAGCGCGCCCGCCGCGGTGCCCGGCTTCCACTGGGCCAGCGCGGCGGCGAAGATCCGGCCGCGCGATACCAGGCCGAACATGGTGACGATCGCCGCGCCGGAAAGCACGAAGGACCAGACGACATAGCTGACCGGCCGGGGCGCGGCGCGCACGCCATGGGCGTCGGCCACGGTGTAGCAGCCGATCATCGCGGCGGTGAGCAATGCCCAGCCGAGCCCGGCCCGGCCCAGGTGACGACCGATCACCAGCGTGGCGACCGCGCCGCCGATCACCGCGATACCCAGCGCCTCGCGCATCGGCACGGCTTCGCCGAAGACCAGGATCGCCAGTGCGGCGGTGAGCATCGGCGCGGCGCCGCGCATCACCGGATAGGCGGCGGAGAAGTCGCTGGCCTCGAAGGCGCGGACGACCGCGTAGAGATAGAGGCAATGGATCGCGGCGCTGAGGCCGAGCCAGCCCCAGGCGCCGTGCGGCAGCGGCACCAGCAAGGTGGCGGGCAGCAGGATCAGCGCGCTCGATCCGTCGATGATCGCGCGGCCGGTCATCTTGTCCTTGCCGCCCTTGAGGATGGCGTTGACCACCGCGTGGATCGAACCCGAGACGATCATCATCGCCGGGGCGAGGAATTCGGGGCTCACAATTCGATCTGGCGGCGGCCCAGCCACAAAGCGAGGGTGATTCGCGAAACGATCGCCGAGAGCAGCACCAGCGGCACGACGATCCACAAGGTGAGCACCTGCACTTCGGACCATTGCCCGGCGACCAGATGCCGCGCGCTCGACAATGCGGTCCAGCCCAGCACCAGCGCGGCGGTCACCAGCCCGGCGAGCAGGCCGGTGCCGAACCAGCGGCGCCAGGGCAAGGCGGGGTCGCGCAGGAGCAGCAGCGCAAGCGGCACGCCGACGATCGCGGCATAGCAGACCCCGAACAGCGCGAGCGTGCCCCAGATGCGCAGGAAGCTGTCACCCGCGTTCGATCCGGCGGCGAAGATGCCCGGCAGCAGCGACGCGATCGCAGGCCCCGCCAGAACGGCGACGATCAGCGGCACGGGCGCGATGCGTTGATCTTCCCCCATGCCGCGAGACTGGCTCAGGTGGCGAGCTTGCGCAACGTCTCGATCGTATCGGCCTCGCTGGCGGGCTTGTCGTTGCGGATCCGGCTGATCCGGGGGAAGCGCATCGCCAGGCCGGACTTGTGCCGCTTCGATTCGTGGATCGAATCGAAGGCGACTTCGAGGACGAGGCTCTTGTCGGTCTCGCGCACCGGGCCGAAGCGGTTGACCGTGTGGTTGCGCACATGGCGATCGAGCCATTTCAGCTCCTCGTCGGTGAAGCCGAAATAGGCTTTCCCCACGGGCAGCAGCTCGCCTTCCGGCGTCCAGGCGCCGAAAGTATAGTCGGAATAGAAGCTGCTGCGCTTGCCCGAGCCGCGCTGGGCATACATCAGCACGCAATCGGCGATCAGCGGATCGCGCTTCCATTTGTACCAGAGCCCGGCGCGGCGCCCGGCGACATAGGGCGATGTGCGGCGCTTGAGCATCACCCCTTCGATGGCGGCATCGCGGGCGCCGGCGCGAATCTCCTCCAGCGCGGCGAAGTCCGCGGCCTCGATCACCGCGGAAAGATCGAAGCGCTCGGGATCGAGACGAGGGACGAAGGCTTCGAGCCGGGTGCGGCGCGCGCTCCAGGGAAGCTCGCGCAGGTCCTCGTCGCGATCGAACAGGATGTCGTAGAGGCGGACGAAGGCGGGATAGTCGGCGAGCGTCCTGGCGCTCACCGCCTTGCGGCCGAGGCGCTGCTGGAGGGCGTTGAAGCTGGCTGCTTCGCCGCCCTGGAACTCGCCCTTCACCAGCAATTCGCCGTCGAGCACGCCGGGCGTGGCGAAGCTGGCGGCGACTTCGGGGAAGCTGTGGGTGATGTCGTCGCCGGCGCGGCTGTAGAGCCGGGTCTCGCCGGCGACATGGACGAGCTGGACGCGGATGCCGTCCCATTTCCACTCGGCGGCATAGTCGGCCAGATCGACGCTCTCGGCCTCGAGCGGATGGGCGAGCATGAAGGGGCGGAACACCGGCACGTTGCGCGTGGTCGGCTGTTCGCCGCGCCCCTCGGCCCAGTCGAACAGCGTTTGATAGGGCGGGGTCAGGCCGTGCCAGACTTCCTCCACCGCATCGACGTCCAGTCCGAAGGCCTGGGCGAGCGCGGTCTTGGCGAGCCGCGCGGAGATGCCGACGCGCAGCGCGCCGGTGGCAAGCTTGAGCAGGGCGAAGCGTTCGTCCGCCTCCAGCCGGTCGAGCATCGCGGCGAGGGCCGCGGGAGCGTCGGACTTCGAGATGCTGCCGAGCGTGGCGATCACCTGGGAGACGGTGAGTGGTGCGCTATCCTCGGGCGGGGGCACCGGCTCGGGCCAGAGCAAGGCGATCGTCTCGGCCGAATCGCCAACGAAGTCGCGGCTCATCGCATAGAGCACCGGATCGACCCGCGCCTCGATCAGCGCGCGGAGCAGGGCGGGCTTCACCGCGGGCAGGTCGAGCGTGCCGGTAAGCGCCGCCATTGCCCAGCCGCGGTCCGGATCGGGGGTGGCGCGGAGATAGTCGCCGATCAGCTTGAGCTTGGCGTTGCGCGACCGCGTGTAGATCAGGCTGTCGAGAAGATCGGCAAAGGCGCGCATGATGCGCCAACGCATAGCGCAGCCGATGCGCTCCCGTTACGATGTTCGCATGCGCATTCTCCTAGGCATCGCAGCGGGCATTGCCCTGCTCATCGCCCTCCTGGCCGGCTGGGGGTATCGCGAGGCGACTCGCGATCCGATCGTCCGCCGCGGCGAGGTGGCGATGCCGGGGCTGGAGCGGCCGATGAAGATCGTGCTGCTCAGCGACATCCATATCGGCACTGCCGCGATGGGCCCGGCGCGGCTGACGCGAATCGTCGGCCAGGTGAATGCACTGAAGCCGGACCTGGTGGTGATCGCGGGCGATTTCATCTTCGGCCACGATCCGGAAGGCGCCGCCAAGCTCGGACCGGCGATGATCGCGCCGCTGCGCCAGCTGCGCGCGCCGCTGGGCGTCACCGCGGTGCTTGGCAATCACGACTATTGGACGGGAGCCCAGGCGGTGCGCGAGCAGCTCGGCAGGGCCGGGATCACCGTGCTCGAGAATGACGCGGCATTGCGCGGGCCGATCGCACTGGGTGGGGTCAGCGATGATTTCTCGGGCCATGCCGATGTAGTGGCGACGCTGCGGGCGGCACGGGCGCTGGGCAAGCCGATCGTGCTGCTCACCCACTCGCCCGACATCGCGCCCGGCCTGCCCGCCGATGCGCGCCTGCTGCTTGCCGGGCATACCCATTGCGGCCAGGGCGTGGTGTTCGGTCACAATATCGCGCCGCCGGTCAGCCGCTACGGCACGCGCTATCGCTGCGGGCTGGTACGCGAGGGGGCGCGGACCGTTGTGGTCACCGGTGGCCTCGGCGCGAGCGGGGTTTCGCTGCGTATCGGCGCGCCGCCCGATCTGTGGCTGCTTACACTCGTGCCAGTTGCAATGGCGCCGACACGAAAAGCGGGTTAGGCTCACCGCTCCACCACCGGAGGGGACTCCCGTAATGAAGCTTATCCTTACTGCCGCCGCGCTTGCCTGCGCGCCTGCCGCTGCCTTTGCCCAGACCGCGCCGGCACCGGCGACGACCCCGGCACCCGCCGCGGCGCCGGTTGCTGCCGCCAAGTTCAGCGCCGACACGCCGATCGAAACGCTGTTCGCCAACGAAGCGGCCAAGGCGGTGCTGGTCGCCGACGGCCTGGGCGATGTCGAGAAGCACCCGGCCTATGACCAGTTCAAGGCGATGAGCTTCCGCGCCGTGCAGCCCTTCTCCGAAGGCAAGATCACCGACGAACTGCTCGCCAAGCTCGACACGGATCTCGCCAAGGTCAAGTGACGTGAAAAGGGGCCGGCCTCTCGCGAGTCCGGCCCCTTTCCGATTCTGCCGCCTTGGGCGATCAGCCCTTGCGCGAAGCCTCGAACAGGAACCAGGCGCGCTCCTCGGCCTGGTCGGTCCATTCGTCGACGATCCCGCTGGTCGCATTGTCGCCGGCATCTTCGGCAGCCTGCTTCACCACGCGGAAGCTCTCGACCAGCTTGAGATTGTCCTCGCGCAGCTCGGCGAGCATGTCGCCGGGCGCGACGTAATCCGCATCATTGTCGGTCAGCGTCTGGCGGCGCGCGATGTCGCCGATCGAGCGCAGCGTGATGTTGCCGGTCTTGCGCACGCGCTCGGCGATCGCATCGGTGATGCCGTAGATCTGCGCTGCCTGGTCATCGAGGAGCAGGTGATAGTCGCGGAAATGCGGGCCCGACACGTGCCAATGGAAGTTCTTGGTCTTGAAATAGAGCGCGAAGCAGTCCGCCAGCGCGCTGTTCAGCGCATCGGCGACACTCCTGGTGTCGTTGCGGTTGAGGTCGGTGGGGGTGCGGAGCGCCGCGTTCGTGTCAGCCATATCTTCCTCCCGGATAATCGGTTCGCAGGGTCAACGAACGGGATATAGGGACGGCTCCGTGCGATGCACTTGCAATTTGCCGATCTCAGAAATCGATCAGGTCAAACGGAGCGCGTTCACGCCGATCCAGCATCCGGCGACCAGGAAGGCGATGCCGCTGAGGATGCGCAGCCAGCGTAGCGGCGCGTCGCGCCAGACCCGCTCGCCGAGCACTGCGGCGACAAAGGCGACCGCGAAGCTGGCGATCGAGGCGCCCGCCGCGGCGAACCAGGGCTGGCCGCCGGTCGACAGCGCCAGGGTGAAGAAGGGCGTGCGCTCGCCGAAGGACAGGATCAGCACGCCCAGCAGCGCAGTGAAGAAGGAGCCGAGCTTCCAGCTGCTAAGCCGGTCCGGCGTCTTGCCCGATCCGATCGCACCCAGTGCGCCGAAGATCAGCGCGAGGGCCAGCAGCAGGGACTTGGCGTTGGGCGTCATCATCGGCGCCATGAAGGTGGCGGCGCCCGCCGCGATGAAATTGCCGGTCGCATGGGCGAGCCCCGCCGCGATCGCGACGGTGAGTGGCCGCCCATAACGATCGGAGAGAATCGCGGTGAGCAACGCCGGCTTGTCGCAAAGCTGGGTGATGGCGGCCAGCAGGAAGGCCGGGACCAGAGCTTCCATGGCACTTCCCTTTCGCCGGATATTGTGGCGAGCCAGGGTTAAACCCGCGTGAAGCATCCGGCGATGGGCACCCAGCCTTGACTTTTGATGGAGAATCGCACAGGTGCCCGCGTCTGGCAGCGGTGCGCTCAGCGTGCCGCTCTTTTCTTTTACAAGATTCAAGGGTTACGGGTCATGGCCAAGCCGACCACTGTCAAGATCAAGCTCGTCAGCACGGCGGACACGGGTTTCTTCTACGTCACGAAGAAGAATCCGCGTACCCAGACCGAGAAGTTCTCGTTCCGCAAGTACGACCCGGTCGTGCGCAAGCATGTCGAGTTCAAGGAAGCCAAGATCAAGTAAGCCAGGCGTCAAGCCTGCCTTGCCCCCGCTTCGCGCGGGGGATTGATCAGAAGAGAAGCCCCGGGCCCTTAGGCTGCGGGGCTTCTTCTGTGCCCGCCGCCGATGCTTCGGGCGCGGGTTCCGGCGCTGTGGGGGCTGCAGGCGCTTCGGCCGGCATCAGCGCGCGCACTTCTTCCATGAAGCGCACCAGGCTGATCGGCTTGGAAACATAGGCGTTGGCGCCCGCCGCGCGAATCCGCTCCTCGTCCTCGCGCCCCGCATAGGCGGTAACCGCCATGATCGGGATGGCGCGCAGCTGCGAATCGCGCTTCATGTGCTGGATGATCTCGAGGCCGGTGATGTGCGGCATCTGGATGTCCATCACCACCAGCTGCGGATCGAACTCGCGCGCGCGCGTCACCGCCTCGCGCCCGTCGCGCACCGGCTCGGCTTCGAACTGGTGCGCGCGCAGCAGGTCGCAGAACAGCTTCAGATTGAGTTCGTTGTCCTCGACAACGAGCACCCTTTTTGCCACGCGCTACCCCCAGGATCCAATTTGGGCGATGTAGGCTATGGCGAGCGCGGAAACAAATGCGGAAGCGCTGGCGCTGCAGGCACTTGTCTGGACCCTGGGCGACGAATCGCGGGCCCGGCGCCTGCTCGACCTGACCGGGCTCGAACCTTCGGACCTGCGCGCGCGTGCCGGCGACGCGGTGGTGCTCGCCGCCACCCTGTCCTTCCTCGAATCGTACGAGCCCGACCTTGTCGCCTGCGCCGAGGCACTCGAAATAAGCCCCGAACAACTGGTCGCCGCCCGGGCGATACTGGAACGTGCATGAAACCGCTGCTGATCACCGATTGCGATGAAGTCCTGCTCCACATGGTCCGCCATTTCGGCACCTGGCTGGGGGAGACGCACGATATCGACTTCACGCCCGATGGCGCCGATTTCGCCAATTCGATGCGCCGACGCAGCGATTCGTCGGTGATCCAGCGCGAGGAGATGTGGGGCCTGCTCGACGGCTTCTTCCCCGCCGAGATGGAGCGCCAGACGCTGGTGCCGCATGCCCGCGAGGCGCTGGCCGCGCTTTCGGAGCGCGCCAATATCGTGGTGCTGACCAACCTCCAGGATCATTGCCGCGAGCATCGTATCGCCCAGCTGGCGACTCATGGCATCGCGCACCGGGTGGAGTGCAACCAGGGTGGCAAGGGCTCGCCCGTCGCGCGGCTGATCGAGGAATTCGCGCCCACCGTCGCCGTGTTCGTCGATGATCTTGCCGTGCACCACGAATCGGTGGCGAAGCATGCGCCCGAGGTGTTCCGCCTGCACATGGTCGCCGAGCCGAGCTTGGCGCCGAGCGTCGTGCCGGCGCCGCACGCCCATGCCCGAATCGACGACTGGCTGGTGGCACGCGACTGGATCGAAGCGCGCTTCGACGCAGGCTTGACCGCCGACGCGGCGAGTGGTTGAGCAGGGGCATGACCACGCATGTCGCCCGCAAGCTCGAAGAGCTTGGCCTCACCCTTCCCGAAGCCGCGGCACCGGTTGCCGCCTATGTGCCGGTGGTGGAGGCGAATGGCCTGCTCCATATCTCCGGCCAGCTTCCCTTCAAGGACGGCGCGCTGATGGCCGGCCGGCTGGGCGAGGACCGCGACCTGGCATTCGGTACCGAAGCCGCGCAGCGCTGTGCCCTGATGCTCGTTGCGCAGATCCAGAAGTATCTGGACGGTGACATCTCGCGGGTCGAGCGAATCGTGAAGCTCGGCGTGTTCGTGAACTCGGCGGCCGATTTCACCGACCAGCCCAAGGTCGCCAATGGCGCTTCGGAACTGATGCAGGCGCTGTTCGGCGATGCCGGCAAGCATGCCCGCAGCGCGGTGGGCGTGCCCACCCTGCCGCTTGGTGCCGCGGTCGAAGTGGACGCGATCGTCCAGATCCGCTGATTTTACCGTAGCTTGGCATAAGGCCTGCCCGCTCGCGCGGGTGGGCCTTTTTCATGTGCGCGCGGCCGTCTGTTGCTGGTCAGCAACAGTTCGTCACGATCCCGTGACGGAACAGCAATTAATGTTGTGCGGTGCAGCGGCGCCCGTCTAGAAACAGGGCGTACCCGCAAGCAGCGCAGGCTCTCGAGCCGCATGACGCCGCACCGGGCGCAGCAGGCGGGAACCCTTTTGAATAAACGGGAAGGGTATTCCATGCGCTACACCATGATCAGCCTCGCCGCTCTTGCGGCAGCTGTCGCAGCCACCCCCGCGATGGCCCAGGATCAGACCGATCCGGCACCCGCCGTGACGATCAGCGGCAGCGTCGCCGTCGTCAGCGACTACAAGTTCCGCGGCATCTCGCAGACCGACGGCAATTTCGCCGTGCAGGGCGGCATCACCATCAGCCACGCATCCGGCTTCTATGTCTCGGCCTGGGGCTCGTCGATCGATGACTATGTCACCGTGCACGGCACCGCCCATCAGGAACTCGACCTGATCGCCGGCTACAAGCATGCCTTCGACGGCGGCGTCACCGTCGATGTCGGCGCGCTCTACTATGTCTATCCGGGCACGCGTCCCGGCTTCACCGGCGACAAGAGCGCTTCGGACTTCATCGAGCCCTATGCCTCGGTCTCCTATGCGATCGGCCCGGTCACCGGGAAGGTCACCGGCAACTATGCGCCGAAGCAGAAGGCGCTGGCGATCGACCAGGGCCAGACCGGTCTCCTGAAGAAGGAAGACAATTTCTACCTGGCCGGCGACCTTTCGGTCGCGATCCCGAAGACGCCGATCGGCCTCACCGCCCATCTCGGCCACACCTGGGGTCCGAGCTGGCTGTCGGGTCCGACCGACGAGTATACCGACTGGGGCGTGGGCGCGACCTTCACCTACAAGTCGCTCACTTTCGGTGTGAACTATGTCGACACCGACACGACCTTCATCACGCCGAGCAGCAAGGACGCGGCCAAGGGCGGCATCCTCGGCTCGGTGAGCGTCGCCTTCTAATTCGGTTGGGGGGAAGGGGGGCGCCCCCGGCGCGCCCCCCCAAAGG
>NZ_JASATQ010000097.1:0-12589 GCF_038440415.1 Sphingomonas sp. OTU376
CCGCGCCCCGGCCCCCGCCCCCCCCCCCCCCCCCCCCCCCCCCCGCCGATCATTCGGCCGCAACGCCGAGCGCAAAGCGCTGCTTGTCACCGCCGGGATCGTCCTCGAGGATGCCGACCCCCTTGGTCTCTTCCGAAACCATTCCGAGTTCGACGACTTCGTCGTCCCGATAGTCGATACGGTCCATCACTCTACTCCTTGCTTAAAGCGACTCTACTATCGTCGCGCAAAGGAGCGTGCCGAAATGCTCGATGCGATTCTATTTTATAATCCGATTATAATCGCTGGCGATTTTGGTCTTACTCGGATCACGAGCGATCGTGACCGAGCAGTGAGAACATGTCTTCTGGGAACACGCATTGACGCCTTTAGCGCACGCCTGGACATACGCGCCAATCGCCCGGTCACCTGCTCGCGATTGCCAGCATTATTGCAGATCTATGGCGAAACCCATCGGCTTAAAGCCCTTTACGGCGATTGATCTCCATTTTGGATCAAATTTATTCCCCATCACTGCGTTTGCGGACAAATCCACGGTCGCCGGCCATGAATCGCTCGAGCATCGGCGAGACCAGGCGTTCCGGAGCGAGAGGCTGGCTCAAGCCGGTTTCGGCGGCATGGGCGCGCGCATATGCGACGAGGTCGCGGTGGATGGCTGCCGGCATCTCGATCGTCAGCCGGACGGGCTTCTCGTCCTCGATCGGACCGAGCTTCAACTTACCCATCATTGGCCTCCCGAAAGCGGTGCGAGCACGAGGTCGCGCGTGACCATGACCCGAAGCGGATAGCCTGGCCGGATCGTAAGCGTCGGCGGGACATTCGCCTCGCGCTGGACCAATTGGCGCCCAGTCTGGTTGATCGTGTCCTGGCTGCCGTACCGCAGCGCGCGCATCAGCTCGTCGCCATTGTCCGTCGCCATTTCAGATCCCAGGCCAAGCAGCGTCGAGACGAGGGCCGCCTTGAGCATATTGCCCCAATGATAGTTGGTGCCGTCCTGGAGCCCGGCAAATCCACGCGCATCGGCGCCTGGCTGGCGATCGAGCAGGATCGAGCGGCCATCGGGCAGGATGAGTCGATCCCAGGCGAGCAGCACGCGGTTCTGGCCACCCGATACGTCGCTGTCATATTCGCCGATCAACCTGGCCCCCTGCGGAATCAGCAGGATGCGCCCGGTCGGGCTGTCATAGACATTCTGCGTCACCTGGGCGGTGATCTGCCCCGGGAGATCCGAGCGGATTCCAGTGATGAGCGCCGCGGGGATGACACTCCCCGCCAGAAGGACGTCGGGCGAGGAGGGACTGGTCAGGCGCTCGGCGCTCTCTGTGATCCTGTTGCCACCATTCTGCAGAAATGCCCGTTTTGCGCCCTGCCCGACCGGCTGCGCCTGCGGCGTCGGCGCATCGGCTCCGCTCGTTACCGAAGACGCAGCGCCGCCCGCCTGCGGAGTCGAGCCTGCCGGACCATTGCCCGGCCCATCGCTGCGAGTTTGCCCATCGGCGCCGAGGAAGAGCCGGCTCGCACGGGCAGCGTCGCGCTCCTGCGTCTGTCGGGCACGTGCCTGCTCGGCGGCGGTCGGGGCCGCGTCAGCCTGAGGGTTGGTCGCTGCTCCCATCGGCGGCACCGGGACGGCCTTGCCGTCCGCCTGCGCACCGAGGATCGGCCGCCCGAGATCACCCGGCAGCGGGGGCCCGAGCTTCGGCACCTTCGCATAATCGCCGGGCGCGGCCGTCACCACATCGGCCTTGTTGCGCCCGTCGGTGTCGTAAAGATTGGCAGCCGTGAGGGCTCGGTGCGGCTGGAGCGCATAGATCAGGGATCCGCCGATACCGAGCCCGGCTGTGATGCCGAGTGTGGCAAGCGCTTTGCGCGAGAGCCGCATCACGCGCGGCGGTTCGCCGCGAAGCCGGAATGCATCCGAAGCATCGCCGCGTGCCGGACCCAATTTCTCCTCGGGCACCTCGGCCGGTCCGGGCACCTGGGCTGCTTCCTCCCTCGTCATGACCGCCGGCTCCCGCGTCCGTCTTCGCGCCGGATCGTGACCCGCGGGCTGGACCTGCTGGAGCCGAGACGAAGTTCCGCGGCGCTGAACAGTCGGTCGACGACCATGTAGCGCCCCTGCACGCGGTAGTTGACGAGTTCGGCGGTATCGTCCGGCCCAAGCACGAAGAGCGGCGGCATGTCGCCGGTCGATATCCCTTCCGGAAACTCGATATAGGCCTGTCGCCCATCGTCGAAGGCACGAACTGGCCGCCAGGCCGCACGATCGCCGTCGATCCGGTACCGGAAGTTGAGCGCGGCGACATCGATTCCACCGCTGACGGGCGCGGTGCGCTCGATCGCGGCGGCCGCTGCCCGCACCGCGATGAGCTCGTCTTGCGGATAGCTCCACGAGACCGCGGCCATATAGGTGACGGGCGTGGCGCGCAGCTCGAGGTGATAGGTCCGACGATCGGTGTTGATGACCAGATTGGTGACAAGGTCCGGCCGGGTTGGCTTCACGAGGATATGGACGCGCCTCGCCGCCCCCTGCCCGCTCACCGTATCGCCGATGATCCAGCGCACGGTGTCGCCGGCGGCGACCGGCCCGGGCCCGACCAGCTGCTCGCCATCCTGTAGGGCGATATCGGTCACCTTACCGGGAGCGGTGTAGACCTGGTAAAGGGCGCCGTCGGCATAGGCGAATTGCTGGATCGCGTTCAGCCACCCGCCCCGGTCGGGCTCGACCCGCGCCGCCATATTGGCGGCACCGACCCTTGTGCGAGGATCGGAAACCGGACCCGTCTCCGGGACCCGTGATAATGGTTTGAGCTGGCCGGGGAGCGGCACCGGCACCGGAACCGCGATGACCACGGGCTTGCTGACAGGCAGCGCATCCGCAACCGAAGCCGGCGCAGCTTTGGCGGACGGCGCCTCCTGGGCTTGCGCGGCGGCCGCGAGTGAAAGCGCTGACGCGCAGAATAACGCGCCGGAAAGGGCACGCACGAGCCCATCGTGTCGAGATGTCATTGGCTGAGTTCCTTCGACCAGTTGAGAGCGTCCACGAAGACGCCGAGGGGGTTCTTCCGAAGACCATCCGCGGTCCTCGGGGTCTGGATCACGACGGTCAGGATCGCCGACCAGCGCGACGTCTCGGCCAATGCGCTGTCCTGATAGCGGCGCTCGGTCCAGGCGACACGAAAGCTCGAGGGCGATGCGCGGATCACGCTTGATACCTCGACCGACACCTGCGTCTTTCCGACCAGCTGGAAAGGATCGTTGTTGCGGGCATAGTCATTGAGCGCGAGCGCACCCTTGTCGGTCGCGAAATCGTAGGCCCGCAGCCAGTCCTGGCGCAGCACGATCGGATCGGCTGGAACGCTGCGCACATTCTCGACGAAACGCGCGAGGTGATACGCGATCTGGGGATCGGTCGGCTGATAGCCCGCCTCGGCCGACGCGACCTCCCTCGCCTCGCCGAGCTTGTCGACCTCGACCACCCAGGGCGTGATATGGCCCCGGGCAGATTGCCAGACGAGACCGCCGGCAAGGCCGCCCGAGAGCGCAAGGCAACCGAAGAAAGCGAGGCGCCAGTTCTTCGCCTGGACGCGGGCCGAGCCGATGCGGTCGTCCCAGACCTGGGCCGCGCGCTGATAGGGCGTGACCGGCTCCGGCGATGTGCCGTAGCGGATCGATGGTCGTCGAAACATCCTTCAGTCCTTTTCTGAAATGTCGGGGCCGGTGCCGCCACCGTGGCTGTCGCCGCCCTTGAGCGTCTGTGCGCCGATCGAGACGCCGTGGGTGACGGCCTGCCTGCGCTTCATGGCCTTCGCCCAGGCGGGCGGGCCGTCGGCCGGTGCAGACGCCGCCGGCGCTTTCGCATCCGCCCCCGCACGCCCGGCCTCGAAGTGCTCCCTGAGCGAAGCCCCAGCCCGGCGCAGCGGCGATGCGGCACCCTCAGCCGCCGATTTGCCGACGTTTGCGACACCGCCTGCGACCGCACTTGTTCCCGAGCGCCCGGCTGATCCGGCGGCGTAGGCCGCCGAAGCACCTCCTGCCGCGCGCGCTCCCCCGGCTGCGGCGACCGACATTGCTCCGGTCGCGGCACCACCCGCCATGCCCGCCGCCGCGACACCGCCGGCGATGGTGGCGCCCGCGGCCAAGGCCGTACCGGCTGCCGAACCCGCGCCGAGTTGCGGCCCGCCGGTGACGATGCCGTTGGCGATGCCGGGACCGAAGATCCCGAGGCCAAGCAGCGTGAGGGCTGCGAGCGCGATCGTCATCGCCTGCTCGATATCAGGCGTTTCTCCCAGGCTCGCATTGGTGAACTGGCTGAAGAGCGTCGTGCCGATGCCGGTGATCACCGCGAGAACGAGGATCTTGATCCCCGAGGAGATGATGTGCCCGAGCACGCGTTCTGCCATGAAGGCCGTGCGGCCGAAAAAGGCGAACGGCAGCAGGACGAAGCCTGCCAGCGTCACCAGCTTGAACTCGATGATCGTGACGAAGACCTGGACCGCCAGGATGAAGAAGGTCAGCACGACGATGGCCCAGGCGAGGAGCAGGATGAGGATCTGGGCGAAATTGACGAACACGCCGATCGGTCCCGCCAGCAGATAGACCGCGTCGGTAAGCGGCTTGCCCGCATCGAGCCCGGTTGCAGCGATGGTGCCGGGCTTCATGAAATCGCCGATCGCCATGCTGCTCCCCGAGGCCTTCAGCCCGAGGCCGGCGAAGCTCTGAAGAAGGATGGTCGCGAGATTGGAGAAATTGCCGATGATCCAGGCGAACACGCCGATATAGAGCGTCTTCCTGACTAGGCGCTGGAGGACATCCTCATCGGCGCCCCAGGCCCAGAACACTCCCGCGATCGTCACGTCGATCACGATCAGCGTGGATGACAGGAAGCCGACCTCACCTCCGAGCAGGCCGAAGCCGCTGTCGATATAATTGGTGTAGACCTGCAGGAATTGGTCGATAACGCCGGTATCATTCATCGCCTGTCGTCCCTGAAGAAGCGCCGCCGCTCCGCCTCCCAGGCGGCGTCGCAGCCGGCATCGGGCATGGTGAGCGTCCGGCAGCGCGACAGATTGCTCGCCACGGGTGGCTTCGATGGCAGCGCGGGCGTCGCGGTCGCCGGTTTCCCGGCGCCGCGATACAGGGCCATGCCCGCCGTTGCGGCGAGCATGGCGCCTGCAACGAGGCCGGCGACCGCGCCCCTGCGCGACGGAGTCATTTCTTGAAGAACCGGCGGAGCCGTTCGCGCGCCTCGGCTTCCTCCGCCGCATTGCGCGCCGCCTCGAGCGACTGGGCCCGCCCCTGTGCCGCGATTGCCGCGGTCAGATCCGCGAGCTGCTGCGACTGAAGCGCCAGGAGCTGGTTTCCAGCCTGGGTTGCCTGCAACGCGCCACTCGCCGACTGGCTGGCCGACACCAGCGTATCGATCGATGTGCGGGTGCCGTCCAGATTGGACACGACGCCCGCCTGGACGCGCATGGCATCCTCCAGCGCCCCGACGCTGTCCTGCCAGCGCGCATTGGCGTTGGACACCATCTGGGACTGCGACGCATTGAGGTTCGCGCCCTTGTAGCGCTGCGTAAAGGCCGACTGGATGTCCTGAACGCTATAGGCGATGCGCTGGGCCTGGGCGAGCAACGTGCGCGTTTGCTGCACCTGCTGCTGAAGCGTCGACAGCGTCGAAACGGGCAAGCTGGCGAGATTCTTCGCCTCATTGATGAGGCTGGTCGCCTGGTTCTGGATCTGACGGATCTGGTTGTTGATCTGCTCGAGCGACCGGGCCGCCGTCAGGACGTTCTGCGCATAGTTGCTGGGATCGTAGACAATCCCGCCGAACTGGGCATGCACCGGCGGCGCGATCCCCATGCCGGCTGCAGTGCCGGCGATCATGACGCCCGACAGGAGCGCCTCCCGCAATCCTTGTGTCTTCATCGATCGATCTCCTCATCTGGTGTTGAAAGCAGGTCGGCCGCCCAGCCGAGATGGCGGTCGCGCAACCAGGCAGATGCGAAGCCCTCGGCCCCGTGCGCCGCGATCAGTTCGCCGATCCGGTGCTGGTCTGATTTCGAGGAGGCCGCCGCGAAGGCCAGCGCGACATCGCCCAAGCCAAGCTCGAACAGCCGGTTCCCCCGCCGCGACTGGCAATAATAGTCGCGCTTGGGAGTCGCGCGGCCGAGGATCTCGATCTGGCGCTCGTTGAGGCCGAACCGTTCATAGATGCGCGCGATCTGGGGTTCGGCTGCGCGCTCGTTGGGCAGGAAGATGCGGGTCGGGCAGCTCTCGACGATCGCCGGGGCGACGCTCGAGGTCTCGATGTCCGCCAGGCTCTGGGTCGCGAAGATGACGCTCGCATTCTTCTTGCGGAGCGTCTTCAGCCATTCGCGCAGCTGCGCCGCGAATGCCGGGCTGTCGAGCACGAGCCAGCCCTCGTCGATTATGATGAGCGTCGGAGAACCGTCGAGCCGTCCCTCGATCCGGTGGAAGAGATAGGAAAGCACCGCCGCGGCGCTGCCGGCGCCTACCAGCCCCTCGGTCTCGAAAGCCTGGATCGTCGCGACGCCTAGCCGTTCGCCTTCGGCATCGAGCAATTGGCCCCAGGGTCCCCCGACGCAATAGGGCGCCAGCGCCTGTTTGAGGCCGTAGTCCTGAAGGAGGACGGCGAGCCCTGTCAGAGTCCTTTCGGGAAGCGGCGCGGTTGCCAGGGAAGAAAGCGCAGACCAGAGATGCTCCTTGGCCTTTGGATCGATGCGCACGCCCTCCTGGGCGAGAATCGCCGCCAGCCATTCGGCCGCCCAGGCACGCTCCGCGGTCTCGTCGATACGGGCAAGCGGCTGAAGCGCGACGGTACGGTCCAGCGCATCCTGCGATGCGCCACCCAAGTCGAGCCAGTCGCCCCCCATGCCAAGCGTCGCGGCGCGGATCGAGCCGCCGAAATCGAACGCGAATATCTGCGCATCCGGATAGCGCCGGAACTGCATCGCCATCATGGCAAGCATCACCGATTTGCCGGCGCCTGTCGGCCCTACGATCAGCGTGTGGCCGACGTCGCCGACATGAAGGGAAAAGCGGAACGGGGTCGATCCTTCCGTCTTGCCGTAAAGCAAGGGGGGCTGCTTGAAGTGATCGTCCCGTTCCGCCCCCGCCCACACAGCTGACAGGGGGATCAGGTGGGCGAGATTGAGCGTGGAAACTGGTGGCTGGCGGACATTGGCATAGACCTGGCCGGGCAGGCTCCCGAGCCAGGCCTCGATCGCATTCATGCCTTCGACCATGCAGGTGAAATCGCGGCCCTGGACCACCTTCTCGACCAGCCGCAGCTTCTCGGCGGCCAGAGCGGGATCGCGGTCCCAGACCGTGACCGTCGCGGTCACATAGGCAATCCCGGCCTGATCGGCGCCGAGCTCCTGCAGCGCGAGGTCCGCGTCGGCCGCCTTGTTCGAGGCATCGCTGTCGATCAGCACCGACGCTTCGTTGGTCATCACCTCCTTGAGGATGGCGGCGACCGACTTGCGTTTGGCGAACCATTGCCGGCGGATCTTCGTGAGAAGACGCGCAGCGTCGGTCTTGTCGAGCATGATCGCGCGCGTCGCCCAGCGATAGGCGAAAGCCTGGGCGTTGAGCTCGTCGAGAAGGCCTGGGAAGGTCACCGTCGGAAAGCCGGTGATGGTCAGCGTGCGCAGATGGTTATGCCCAAGCTTCGGCTCGAGCCCGCCTGTCAGCGCTTCGTCGGCGAGGAGCGCATCGAGATAGACCGGCGTCTCGGGCATGCGGACACGCTGCCGCCGGGTCGAGACGCAGCTGTGCAGATAGGTCAGCGTCGCCTCGTCACCGAGCCATGTTGCCTCCGGCATGAACCCCTCGACGAGATTGAGGACGCGGTCGGTGCGATCGACGAAGGATTTGAGAAGCTCTGCCGGGTCGATCCCGCTTCGCGACCGCCCCTCGTAAAGCCAGCCCTCGGCGCGCGCGGATTCCTCGGCGGGCGGCATCCAGAGCAGCGTCAGGAAATAGCCGCTTTCGAAATGCGCGCCTGCCTCGCGGAACTGGGCCTGGCGCTCCAGGTCAACCAGTTCGGAGACCGGATCGGGAAACATGCTCTCCGGGTACTCAAGCGCCGGTGCGCGCTGTGCCTCGACGAACAGGGCCCAACCCGATCCCAGGCGCCGGAGCGCATTGTTGAGCCGGGCCGTCACCGCCACGAGCTCGGCGGGCGTAGCGCTGTCGAGATCCGGCCCCCGGAAACGAGCGGTGCGCTGGAAGGAACCGTCCTTGTTGAGGACGACGCCGGGGGCGACGAGTGCTGCCCAGGGCAGGAAGTCGGCGAGCATCGCGGCCTTGGGGCGATATTCGATGAGCGACATCATGGCCGCATCCACACAGGGTAGCGCAGGTGCCGGCGCGCAACATCCACGAACCGCGGATCGCGCCGCGCGGCCCAGACCGACAGCGCATGCCCGAGCGCCCAGATGGCGATGCCGGCGATCCAGAGCCTGAGGCCCAGGCCGATCGCGCCGGCGAGCGTCCCGTTGACGATGGCCAGCGCCCGCGGCGCGCCGGCCAGCAGGACCGGCTCGCTGAGCGCGCGGTGGACCGGCGCGAAATAGCCGGGGATGTCTGGCGCCGTGCTCATCAGATCAGCGCCCCGCCGCCGAAGCTGAAGAAGGAGAGGAAGAAGCTCGAAGCAGCAAAGGCGATGCTGAGCCCGAACACGATCTGGATGAGCCGGCGAAAGCCGCCCGACGTATCGCCGAAGGCAAGGCCGAGGCCGGTCGCGATGATGATGATCACCGAGACGATCTTCGCGACCGGCCCCTCGATCGATTCGAGGATCGACTGGAGCGGCGCCTCCCAGGGCATGGACGACCCCGAGGCCCAGGCAGGCGTCGCGGTCAGCATCGCGACGGCGATGACGGCCGGTGTCGGCAGGGCGCGACGCGTCCTGCCCGTGCGGGCAAGCTTCATTGAATGTCTCCATCAGGCAGGTTGTCTAGAATGGTGAGGCGATAGGCGCCGTCGGCCTCGAGGCCGTCGACCCGCGCCAGCTCGGCCAGGCGGCGGCCGGCGCCGTCCCGGACAAGGACAGCGACCAGATTGATCGTCTCCGCGAGCAGCGCGCGCGGAACGGTGACGACGGCTTCCTGGATGAGCTGCTCCATGCGCCGGAGCGCGCCGAGCGCGGTTCCCGCGTGGATCGTGCCAATGCCGCCTGGATGACCGGTGCCCCATGCTTTGAGCAGGTCGAGCGCCTCGGCGCCGCGCACTTCACCGATAGGGATGCGGTCGGGCCGCAGGCGGAGCGATGATTTCACCAGATCGGAAAGCGTAGCGACGCCGTCCTTGGTGCGCAGTGCGACGAGGTTCGGCGCGGCGCATTGCAGCTCCCGCGTGTCCTCAATCAGGACGATGCGGTCGTTCGATCCGGCAATCTCGGCGAGCAGCGCATTGGTCAGCGTCGTCTTGCCCGTCCCCGTCCCGCCGGCGACAAGGATGTTGCTGCGATCGCGGACGGCTTTGCGCAGCACCGCGGCCTGCAACCGGGACATGATTCCCTGATGCACATAGTCGGCAAGCGAGAAGATCGCGCTCGCCGGTTTGCGAATGGCAAAGGCGGGGGCGGCGACGATCGGCGGCAGCAGCCCTTCGAACCGCTCGCCGCTCTCGGGCAGCTCCGCCGAGACGCGCGGGGACCGGGCATGGACTTCACTGCCGACATGATGGGCAACAAGGCGGATGATCCGCTCCCCATCGGCCGGCCCCATCGTCACGCCGCTCTCCGAGATGCCTTCGCCCAGCCGGTCGATCCAGAGGCGGCCGTCAGGGTTGAGCATCACCTCGATGACCAATGGGTCGCCGAGCCATGCCGCGATCGCCGGGCCAAGCGCGGTACGGAGCATTTTCGCTCCCCGTGCGCTGGCTTCGGATCGAACGGCCTGGGCGGTCATGATGGTCCCCGAGTGAGTTTCCGGACGGCGTGTCCGGTGTGTCGGGGACGATTAAGAGACGCAGGAAAACCGCTGTTTCAACAGTGATTTCACAGCAGCGAAGGCGGGCGAAAAAGTACTGACGACAGCGTAGCACGCTGGCGAAAAACGGGACCAGGACAGGCCGGGGTCAGGGGCCGAATCGTCCGGTCGCCGGGAGTTGGAGCACCGCGACGCGGCACAGGCGCGGACCAGCGATTCGCATCAACCACCGCCAAAAGCTGTCCGTCCTGAGAAAGACGCAATTTCCGCTCGCCCTTCATAGCCGGAGGTAATCGCGCTCAAACGCGCCGGCGACGATCTGACGGGAGACAATATGAACGAGGAAGCCAAATGCCCCATCCACGGCGGCAAGGTGGATGGCAAAGCGGTGCTGTTCGACATGACGAACCGACTCTGGTGGCCGCACCAGCTGGATTTGACCGTGCTTCACAAGCATCCGCCCGCAGGCAATCCGATGCCCGATTTCGACTATCGTCAGGCCTTCGCGACGCTCGACCTCGATGCGGTCAAGCGGGACATCACGGCGCTCATGACCAATTCGCAGGCCTGGTGGCCCGCCGACTTCGGCCATTACGGACCGCTCTTCATCCGCATGGCCTGGCATAGCGCCGGTACCTACCGGATCGGCGACGGTCGCGGCGGCGCAGGACATGGCACGCAGCGTTTCGCGCCGCTCAACAGCTGGCCGGACAACGCCAATCTCGACAAGGCCCGCATGCTGTTGTGGCCGATCAAGCGCAAATATGGGCGCAAGCTGTCCTGGGCGGACCTGCTGATCCTGACCGGCAATTGCGCGCTCGAGTCGATGGGTTTCACGACCGCGGGCTTTGGTGGCGGTCGCGTCGACGTCTGGGAGCCGGACGACGATATCAATTGGGGCCCCGAGCGTGAATGGCTCGCGACCAGCGACAAGCCGGACAGCCGCTATTCGGGAGATCGCGACCTCGAAAATCCGCTAGCCGCCGTCCAGATGGGCCTCATCTACGTCAATCCCGAGGGTCCCGACGGCAATCCCGATCCGGTCGCGGCCGCGCACGACATCCGCGAGACCTTCGCGCGCATGGCGATGAACGACGAGGAGACCGTCGCGCTCATCGCGGGCGGTCACGCTTTCGGCAAGACCCATGGCGCGGCCGATCCCTCGCGCCATATCGGCCCCGAGCCCGAAGGCGCGCCGATCGAGATGCAAGCGCTCGGCTGGGCGAACAGCTTCGGGACGGGCAATGCCGGCGACACGATCACCAGCGGCCTTGAGGTGACCTGGTCGCAGACGCCGACCCGCTGGAGCAACAACTTCCTCGACAATCTCT
The DNA here is from genome assembly GCF_038440415.1 of Sphingomonas sp. OTU376. Lineage (NCBI taxonomy): Bacteria > Pseudomonadati > Pseudomonadota > Alphaproteobacteria > Sphingomonadales > Sphingomonadaceae > Sphingomonas > Sphingomonas sp. OTU376. Next base: position 11,288 of record NZ_JASATQ010000097.1, read on the forward strand.
TTGGCTTCGAATGGGAGCTGACGAAGAGCCCGGCAGGTGCGCACCAATGGGTCGCGAAGGACGCGGAGGCGACGGTGCCCGATGCGCACGATCCCGCCAGGCGCCACCGCCCGACGATGCTCACCACCGACCTCTCGCTCCGTTTCGATCCGGCCTATGAGCCGATCGCCCGTCACTTCCACGCCAATCCCGACGAACTCGCCACGGCATTTGCCGAGGCCTGGTACAAGCTCACCCACCGCGACATGGGATCGCATGTTCGCCTGCTCGGCCCCGAAGTGCCGGCCGAGCCCCGGATCTGGCAGGATCCCGTCCCGGCGGTCGATCATCCGCTGATCGACGAGGCGGATGCAAGCGCGCTCAAGGCCGAGATCCTCGCCTCGGGCCTTTCCATCGCGCGGCTCGTCAAGACCGCCTGGGCATCTGCCTCGACCTTCCGGGGCTCGGACCTGAGAGGCGGCGCCAACGGTGCGCGCATTCGTCTCGCGCCGCAGCGGGACTGGGCCGTCAACGAGCCGGCCGAGCTCGCCAGCGCGCTGATGACGCTCGAGGCGATCCAGGCGACGTTCAACGCGTCCCAGATAACGGGCAAGAAAGTGTCCGTCGCCGACCTGATCGTGCTGGGCGGCAATGCCGCGATCGAGGCAGCAGCGGCGAATGCCGGTCACAAGATCGCGGTTCCCTTCGCGCCAGGGCGTACCGACGCGACCGAAGCGCAGACCGACGCCCATTCCTTCGCGCCGCTCGAACCGCAAATCGATGGCTTTCGCAACTATACCGGTGCCGCGTCAGCCTATTCGGCGGAGGAGCTGCTCGTCGATCGCGCCAATCTGTTGACCCTCACGGCCCCTGAGATGACCGTGCTCCTGGGCGGGCTACGGGTGCTCGGCGCCAATCACGGCGACAGCGATCTTGGTGTCTTCACCGATCGCCCAGAGAACCTCACCAACGACTTCTTCGTGAACCTGCTCCAGACCAGCTTCACCATGAAGTGGGAGGCTTCTCCCGACGAGGAGGGCGTCTATATCGCCTATGACCGGGGCACCGGCGAGCGCAAATGGGCAGGCAGGCGGGTCGATCTCATTTTCGGATCGAACTCGCAGCTGCGTGCGCTGAGCGAGGCCTATGCGACCGAGGATGCCAGCGACGCTTTCGTCGCCGCGTTCGTCGCGGCCTGGACCAAGGTGATGAATCTCGATCGCTTCGACCTCGCCTGAGGTACATCGGACCACCGGCCCCCGGGGCGGGGGTGCGGCCCATACCCCCCCAAAATCCATAGCCCCCCTGGGGATGGCCCCGCGC
>NZ_JASATQ010000098.1:0-12433 GCF_038440415.1 Sphingomonas sp. OTU376
TTATTGCGCCCCCCCGCCCCCCCCCTCCGGCCCCCCCCCCCCCCCCCGGGGGGCCCAGGGTTTCTCTACCGTGTCGCTCTGTTACCCTGGGGCCCGGCTTTCGCCGGGGAACGGCTTTGCCTGTCGATGGTACTGGCTTCCGCGGGGATGACGGAAGGGTAAGTGCGGTGGTAGAGCCTGCCAAATGCTGACGCTGCCCAATATCCTTACGCTCTCGCGTATCATCACGGTGCCGCTGCTCGCGGCGTTTCTCTGGTGGCCGGAATGGCGGCTGGGTTACGGCATCGCCTTCGCGATCTACTGCCTGATGGGCGTCACCGATTATTTCGACGGCTATCTCGCCCGCGCCCAGGGCACGGTGTCGAAGCTCGGCGTGTTCCTCGATCCGATCGCCGACAAGATCATGGTCGCCGCGGTGCTGCTGATCCTCGCCGGCCGCGGAGTGATCACCGACCTGCACCTGATCCCCGCGCTGGTGATCCTGGTGCGCGAGATCGCCGTTTCCGGCCTGCGCGAGTTCCTGGGCGGCATCCAGGTTTCGCTTCCCGTATCGCGGCTCGCCAAGTGGAAGACGACGCTGCAGCTGGTCTCGCTCGGCGGGCTGATTCTGGTCGGCGCCTTGCCCTATGCGTGGCTGTGGCAGGCGGCGCTGGCGGCCTTCTGGGTCTCCGCCGCGCTCACCCTGATCACCGGCTGGGATTATCTGCGCGTCGGCCTGCGGCACATGGACACGTGATGGAGCTGCTCTACTTCGCCTGGGTCCGCGAGGCCGTGGGGGTGGGGCAGGAGCAGGTCGACCCGCCCGAGGCGGTGGAGACGGTTGCCGATCTGGTCGGCTGGCTGGCCACGCGCAGCCCCGGCCACGCCGCTGCCTTTGCCGATCCGGCCAGGCTGCGTGCCGCGATCGACCAGCGCTTCGTGCCGCTGGCCACGCCGCTGAACGGGGCGAAGGAAGTCGCGCTCTTCCCCCCGGTGACCGGCGGATGATCCGCGTCTCGATCGATCCCGCGCCGATCGAGCTGGCACTGGAGCTGGCGGCGCTCGAGGAGCGCGGCGCGGGCGGAGTGGCGAGCTTCACCGGTGTGGTCCGCGGCGGCGACGGCATCACCGCGCTCGAACTCGAACACTATCCCGGCATGACCGAGGACGCGCTCTGCACCCTGGCCGAGGCGGCGATGGACCGCTGGAACCTGCTCGGCGTGACGATCCTCCACCGCGTCGGCCGGATGACGGTGGGCGAGCGTATCGTCTTCATCGGCACCGCCGCCGCGCATCGCCGCGAGGCGCTGGAGGCCTGCGCATACCTGATCGACCGGCTCAAGACCGACGCCCCCTTCTGGAAGCGGGAATGGCGGGGGGAGGATGCGAGCTGGGTCGAAGCGCGGGCAAGCGACGAGGCGGCTGCGGCCAAGTGGTAGACGCTCGAAACTAACCTATCCCCGGCGAAAGCCGGGGCCCAGGGTTTCTATGCCGTATCGCTCGTGACCGGCAGGGCAGAACTAAGGCCTAGCCTCCGCCAGCACGTCCGCCAGTAGCCGGAAGTCCCGTTCCCTCGGCGAAGCCTTGCGCCACACCAGGGCGATCCGCCGCGAGGCATTGTCCGCCTCCAGCGGCCGCGCCGCCACCTGGGTGTGGTCGAGGATGCCCGAATCCACCGCCATCTCGGGCAGCATCGTCACGCCAAGGCCATTGTCGACCATCTGCACCATGGTGTGCAGCGAGGTGCCCATCATCGTCGCCTCGGCGCGCATCTCCGGCCGGTTGCAGGCGGCGAGCGCATGTTCCTTCAGGCAATGCCCGTCCTCGAGCATCAGCAGCCGCGTCTCGTCGATCTCGGCCGGGCGGATCGAGGCGCTCGGATCCATCTCGCCTTCGCGATAGGCGACGAACAGCCGGTCGTCGAACAGCGGCGCCGTTTCCACATCGCCGCACGCATAGGGCAAAGCGAGCAGCACGCAGTCGGTACGGCCATGATGCAGCCCTTCACAGGCCTGGCCGCTGGTTTCCTCGCGCAGATAGAGCTTCAGGTCGGGATAGTCCCTGCGCAGCTTGGGCAGGATGCGCGGCAACAGGAAGGGCGCGATCGTCGGGATCACGCTCATTCGCATCTCGCCGGAGAGCGGCCGTCCGGCGGCCCGGGCCAGGTCGCCCAGCTCGTCCGCCTCGCGCAGCACGCGCCGCGCCTTGTCGACGATGCGCTCGCCCAGCGGCGTGAACCGCACCACCCGCCGCGTCCGCTCGACCAGCACCACGCCGATCAGCGTCTCCAGCTCGCGGATGCCCGCCGACAGTGTCGACTGGGTAACGTAGCAGCTCTCCGCCGCCCGGCCGAAATGGCCATGGTCCTTCAATGCGACGAGATACTGGAGCTGCTTGAGCGTGGGGAGGTAGGTGGTCTGCGCCATTGATCGCCTGTGTCGATTGTATGGCGGGCATATAGTGAGCCAGGCGATAAAACAAATCCTCCCCCAGCTTGCTGGGGGAGGGGGACCGCTCGCGAAGCGAGGGGTGGAGGGGCGGCGGTGGCACACCGCCGGCTTCGCCGCCCCTCCACCAGCCTGCGGCTGGTCCCCCTCCCCGAGACAAGCTCGGGGAGGATTTAGAGGTTACGCCGCCTCGCTGAGCTCGTCCGGCAGGCGGATCATATAGTCGAATGCCGAGAGTGCCGCGGTCGAGCCTGCGCCCATCGCGATCACGATCTGCTTGTACGGCACCGTGGTGCAGTCGCCCGCCGCGAAGATGCCCGGCTGGCTGGTCTCGCCGCGCGCATCGATCTCGATCTCGCCGCGGTTGGACAGCGCGATCGCGTCCTTCAGCCACTCGGTGTTCGGCACCAGGCCGATCTGCACGAAGATGCCTTCAAGCTCGACCTGATGCACGGTGCCGTGGTTGCGGTCCTTGTAGGTCAGGCTGGTCAGCTTCTCGCCATCGCCGTCCACCTGGGTGGTCAGCGCCGAGGTGATGACCTTGACGTTGGGCAGGCTGCCCAGCTTGCGCTGGAGCACCGCGTCGGCGCGCAGCTGGCTGTCATATTCGATCAGCGTGACGTGCGCGACGAGGCCGGCCAGGTCGATCGCGGCCTCGACGCCGGAATTGCCGCCGCCGATCACCGCCACGCGCTTGCCCTTGAACAGCGGGCCGTCGCAGTGCGGGCAATAGGTCACGCCCTTGTTGCGATATTCCTCCTCGCCGGGCACGCCCATCGTCCGCCAGCGGGCGCCGGTGGAAAGGATCACGGTGCGCGCCTTCAGTCTCGCGCCATTCTCCAACACGACCTCATGCAGCCCGCCCTCATGCCGGGCCGGCACCAGCTTCGCAGCGCGCTGGTGGTTCATGATGTCGACGTCATATTCCTTGACGTGCTGCTCCAGATGCGCGGCGAGCTTCGGGCCTTCGGTGTGGCTCACCGAGATGAAGTTCTCGATGCTCATCGTGTCGAGCACCTGGCCGCCGAAGCGCTCCGCGGCGATGCCGGTGCGGATGCCCTTGCGCGCCGAATAGATCGCAGCTGCAGCACCGGCCGGGCCACCGCCCACCACCAGGACTTCGAACGGATCCTTGCCAGCGATCTTGGCGGCAGTGCGCTTCTCGGCGCCGCTGTCGATCTTGGCGACGATCTGCTCCAGCTCCATGCGGCCGCTGGCGAAGGGCTCGCCGTTCAGGAATACGGTCGGCACCGCCATCACCTTGCGCTCTTCGACTTCGGCCGGGAACAGCCCGCCGTCGATCGAGGTATGGCGGATGCGCGGGTTGAGCACCGCCATCAGGTTCAGCGCCTGCACCACGTCCGGGCAGTTCTGGCAGGTCAGCGAGAAATAGGTCTCGAAGACATAGTCGCCGTCCAGGTTCTTCACCTGCTCGATCAGCTCCTGCGCCGCCTTGCTCGGATGGCCGCCGACCTGGAGCAAAGCGAGCACCAGCGAGGTGAACTCATGCCCCATCGGCAGGCCCGCGAAGCGCACGCCGATATCGGTGCCGGTGCGGTGGATCAGGAAGCTCGGCTTGCGGCTATCGTCATCGGTGCGGACGACCGAGACCTTGTCCGAAAGTGCGGCGATTTCATTGAGCAGCTCCTCCAGCTCGCGCGACTTGGCATCGTCACCGAGGCTGGCGACCAGCTCGATCGGCTCCCGGATGTTCGCGAGATAGCCCTTGAGCTGCTGGGTCAGGTTTGCGTCGAGCATGGCAGAAACTCCACTAATTCAGATACAAAACGGCCCGGGACAGAAGTTGATTGCCGTCCCGGGCCGCATGGGCGCCCGCAAGGGGGCTAACGGGCGCCTGGGGGATCAGATCTTGCCGACCAGGTCGAGCGACGGAGCCAGCGTCTCGGCACCCTCTTCCCACTTGGCGGGGCAGACTTCGCCCGGATGCGCGGCGATGTACTGCGCAGCCTTGATCTTGCGGAGCAGCTCGGCCGCGTTGCGGCCGACGCCCTCGCTGGTGATCTCGACCAGCTGGATCACGCCTTCCGGATCGACGACGAAGGTGCCGCGATCGGCCAGGCCCTGGCCCTCACGGAGCACGTCGAAGTTGGTCGACAGCACGTGGTTCTGGTCGCCGAGCATGTAATAGTTGATCTTGCCGATCGCCGGCGAGGTGTCGTGCCAGGCCTTGTGGCTGAAGTGCGTGTCGGTCGAGACCGAATAGACTTCGACGCCCATCTTCTGGAGCTGCGGATAGATGTCCGCCAGGTCCTCGAGCTCGGTCGGGCACACGAAGGTGAAGTCCGCCGGGTAGAAGAAGAACACCGCCCACTTGCCCTTCGTGTCCGCGTCGGTGACCTGGACGAACTTGCCTTCCTTATAGGCCTGCGCGGTGAACGGCTTGATGGTGCTGCCGATGAGAGCCATTGCTTGGTATTCCTCCAGAACGGGGGTTGTTGTTGCAATGGCGAGATAGGGCCGCTGCACTGCAATGTGAAATTGGAAAGCCCGTTCGGGGTGATCGCTTTAATCGATCAAGCGGCATCGATTGATCGGCTGGATTTCTGGAAAACCGATCAGACGGCGCGGGCGATCATCGAGATCAGCGTGATCACGATCATGCAGCCCAGGATCAGGTCAAGCGGCCGCCGCGCGCCGAGCCAGTCGACGATCCGGCCCCAGCGCCGCTGCCATCCGGTTTCGGGAGCGCCGATGCGCCGTATCCGCCCGTGGCGGCTGTTCCTGCTGCTGTCCCACATGCGCGGGGATGTGGGGCGGATCGGCGTTAAGCTTCGAGAGGGAAGATGGGGGAGGGCGTAAGGAAGGCGTAAAGTCTCAAGCTCCCCACCCTGGAAGGTAGGGGCTGGGGGTGGGTGGAAGCCGGGCGATACTGTCGCCTAAGGCTTAACCCAGCCATATCGCGTACATCGACCCACCCCCGACCCCTCCCTTCCAGGGTGGGGAGTGAAGACCCTACCGCCCCACCGCCAGGTACAGATTGTACAGGCTGGTCAGCGTCAGCACGATGCCGACCATCAGCATTAGCGTCTTGGGCTCCACCCGCTTGGCGAGCAGCGCGCCGAACGGCGCCGCGATCACGCCGCCGACCAGCAGGCCGACCGTCGCCAGGGTGAAGGCGCCCCAGCCGAGCTGGGTGATGAAGGTCGCCGAGATCGTCGTGGTGACGAAGAACTCGGCGGTGTTGACCGTGCCGATCGTCGTGCGCGGGGAGGCGCCCTGGACGAGCAGGTTGCTGGTCACCACCGGCCCCCAGCCGCCGCCGCCCGCCGCGTCGAGGAAGCCGCCGGCCAGGCCGAGCGGCTCGACGATCTTGGGCGACTTCTCCTTGGGCGGATAATGGCGGCTGCGCCACAGCAGGTAGAAGCCGATCGCGGTCAGATAGGCGAGGATGAAGGGCTTGGCGGTGCCGGCGTCGATGTTCGACAGCACATAGGCGCCCAGCCCGCCGCCGATCACCCCGGGCACGGCGATGCGCAGGAACAGCTTCCAGTTCACATTCTTGTGCACCGCATGGCTGATGCCCGATACGGCGGTGGTGAAGGTCTCCACCGTGTGCACGCCGGCAGAGGCCGCCGCAGGCGGCACCCCCAGGCTCAGCAACAGGGTATTGGAGATCACGCCAAAGGCCATGCCCAGCGCGCCGTCCACCATCTGGGCGGCGAATCCCACCGCGATGAACGGCAGCAGGAGGCTCAGGTCGATTCCAAAGATCATTCGCACCTTGAAGGTTGGGCCGGGATGGAATGGATGACGGCACCGGAACGTTCCAACAAGATACATCGGCTTTAGTGCGGCCAAGCGCAGAATGGGCCATTCTGGAATTCCGTGGGTTTAGCTATTATGTGGACACCCGATAAAAGGGGACCGGCCATGTTTCAGCGCCTGTTGGCGTATCTGGATTCGATCAAGGCGCGCGATCCCGCGCCGCGATCGCGCGCGGAAATCCTGCTCTATCCGGGCGTGTGGGCGCTCGGCTATCACCGCATCGCGCACGCATTGTTCCGCAATCGCCTCTATTTCCTCGCCCGCGTGGTCAATCACTGGTCGCGCTTCGTGACCGCGATCGACATCCATCCGGGCGCGAAGATCGGCCGCAACTTCTTCATCGATCACGGCTTTGTCGTGATCGGCGAGACCGCGGAGATCGGCGACGACGTCACCATCTACCAGTGCGTGACGCTGGGCGGCACCAGCCCGGACAATGGCGTGGCCGGCAAGCGCCACCCGACCTTGCTCGACGGCGCGATCCTGGGTTCGGGCGCGCAGGTGCTCGGACCGATCACCGTGGGCGAGCGTGCCCGGATCGGCGCCAATGCCGTGGTCACCAAGGATGTCGCACCCGGCGCGGTGATGGTCGGCATCCCGGCCAAGCCGACATTGGTCGAGGCGGAGAAGTGGCAGAAGGGCTTCGTGCCCTATGGCACGCCGTGCAGCGAGCTGTTCGATCCGCAGACCCAGAAGCTCGAGATCATGCGCTGCGAGCTGGAGGCGATGCGCAAGCGGCTCGACGCCGTGCTTGCGGAGCGCCGTACCGAAGGGGAGCAGCGCGACAGCGCGTAAATGGGCACCGTAACCCCGCTCCCCCTTGGACGCCCCGGCCAGGTCGGCTTTGAGCGCCCCGAGCTCACCCGCATCCTCGACCTCTATGGCCGCATGGTCGCCGCCGGCCATTGGCGCGACTATGCGATGTCGTTCGATCTCGACGCCGCGATCTTCGCCGCTTTCCGCCGCGCCGCCGAGCGCCCCGAATTCCGCATCGAGAAGCGCCCCGCCTTGCGCAACCGCCAGGGCATGTGGGCGCTGGTCAACGAAAGCGGCATGATCCTCAAGCGCGGGCATGAGCTCGGCCCGGTGCTCGCCCCGGTCGAGCGCCGGCTGATGAAGCTCGTGGAGGAATAGGGCGACTCCGTCATGCTGAACTTGTTTCAGCATCCAACGCTCCACCGGCGATATCGCTAGAGGCGCGTTGGACCCTGAAACAAGTTCAGGGTGACGAGGGATGTGGCTCGGAGCGCCTTGGCCTCAGCTACCCCCCAATCCCACCGGCACCGGGCTCATCCCCCCGGTCTCGCGGATCACCACCAAAGTCTCGAACGTCCGCACCCGCTCGTCGGCGGAGAAGAGCCGGCGTACCAGATCGTCATAGCTCTCCATGTCACGTGCGATGATCCGCACCGCGAAGTCATGGTCGCCGGTGACGTTCCACGCTTCCATCACTTCGGGCTCGCGGCGGAAGATCTCGAACATCTCGCTCACCGTGTCGGCGGTTTCGCGTTCCAGCGTTACCAGCACGATCATCGACAGCGGCCAGCCCAAAGTCTTCGGATGCACCACCGCAATCTCGCGCTCGATCACCCCGGTCTCGCGCAGCCGCCGGATGCGGCGGTAACAGGCGGGGGCGGAAAGCCCGACCTTCTCGGCCAGCGCCGCCACCGGCTGCTGCACATCAACCTGCAGCAGCTCGAGCAGCTTGCGGTCGAACGAATCGAGCGGTTCAATCTTCGTCATTTTTCGAGCCTAGGTCGATAAACTTTATCGCATAAGTGCCAAAATAAACCGCCCTTATCGCGGCAAATCCCTATCCTGAAGCCACCACCCCGCATTTTCGAGTGTCCCGATGTCCGCTTTCGCTGCCCCGCGGCCCGCTTCGCCGCGCATCGATCTTGTAGCGCTGTCCGCCTTGTTCGTGTCGCTGCTGTCGGTGACGATGGGCGCGACTTTCGCCAAGAAGCTGTTCCCGCTGGTCGGCCCCGAAGGCGCCACCGCGCTGCGCCTGATGTTCGCGGCGGTGATCCTCTCGGCAATCTTCCGGCCCTGGCGGATTCGGCTCGACGCCGGCTGGCGCTCGCTGCTCGGCTACGGCCTGGTGCTCGGGGTGATGAACCTCAGCTTCTACAAGGCGCTGTCCTACATCCCGCTCGGCATCGCCATCGCGGTCGAGTTCACCGGGCCGCTCGCGGTCGCGGTGCTCACCTCGCGGCGCAGGATCGATTTCCTGTGGATCGGGCTGGCGGTGTTCGGCCTGGCGTTGCTGCTGCCGATCTGGAAGGGCGCCGCGCATCTCGACTGGCGCGGCGTTGCCCTCGCGCTGGTCGCCGGTGCCTGCTGGGCAGCGTACATCCTCACCGGCCGCCATGCCGGCGCCGCGCATGGGCCCGCCGCCGCGGCCGGGGGCATGCTGATCGCCGCCTGCCTCGCCGCACCCGTCGGTATCCTCCACGCCGGCACCGCGCTGCTCCGGCCCGAGGTGCTGATGCTCGGCCTGCTCGTCGGCATCGTCTCCAGCGCGATCCCCTATGCGCTCGAGATGATCGCGCTGCCCCGGCTCCCGGCCAACACCTTCGGCACGCTGCTCAGCGCCGAGCCCGCGGTCGGTGCGCTGATGGGGCTGATGCTGCTCGGCGAGGTGCTCAGCGGCGTGCAGTGGCTGGCGGTGTGCCTGATCGTCCTCTCCTCGGTCGGCACCGCGATGAGTGCGCGTCCCGGCACCGCGATCGAGCAGCCCTGAACGAAAAACCCCTCCCGCGCCGGGGGGCACGGGAGGGGAGTGGTGTCGGAAGCAGGGCTGGGGACCGCGCTTCCTCCCAAGTAAGGTCAGGGCGCAGGCGGCTGCGGCGGGGCAGGCGGCGCCGGCGGACGGATCGGCGTGTAGTGCGCCGATGCGATCTTCCAGGTGCCGCCCGCGCGCACCGCCAGGAAGCTCGCCCGCATCGACACGGTCCGTGGCGGTTGCGCCGGCGCGCCGGGCAGGTCGAACGACAGCCGCACGATGATCGAGGCCGCATCGCGATATTCGCGCACCAGCGGATCGCTCAGCCTGGTCACCGGCACCGGCCGCTTCTTGTCCGCGGCATAGAAGCCCAGGAATTCGTCATGCGTGTCGACATCGCCCAGCGGCGAGACCTCGGCATAATCCTGGGTCACCAGGTCGGCGATCTTCTCCTGGTCATAGGCGCGCTCGGCCTCGACGAACTTGCCGACCAGCTCGACCAGCGGGGCATCCGCCTGCGGGGCGGGGGTGGTGAGCAACAGGGCCAGCGTCAGACAGGGCATCATGCAATATCCTGATCGAGAGTATCGGCCCGGGGCGCGAACCCCGGGCCTCCAGGGAACTCAGGCGGTCACCAGCTGGGTCGGCGGCAGCCGCTCCTCCAGCCCGCCGAGCAGGCCGACGACGATGCGGCGCACCGGCTGCCAGAAGGCCGAGAGCAGCAGCAGTGCCGAACCGATCACCAGCGCGGTCAGCGCCGCCGCCAGCTCGACCGCACCGGTCGCCTGGAACAGCGCGTACATCGCCCACAGCACATAGATCAGGCTGGAGACGAGCAGCGCCCGCCGGTCCACCGCCAGCGCGACGAAGGCGAAGGCGATGTAGAGCGCGATCACCACCGCGGCGACCGGGCCGGTAACCTCGCCGTCGAACACGCCGAGCATGTGGAACACCGGGTGCGCGATCAGCGGCGCCGCGGCGAGATGCAGCCAGAAGGCCACGTCCGAGCGGCGCGTGCGGCGCTCGCGGTCGGTCATGTCCCAGCGCATCGCGAAGAAGAACATCGCGACGCCGGCGACGAGCAGCATCTCGTTCACCCAGTCCTTCGCGTTCGGCACCAGCGCGAGCACGATCGCCACGCCCATGCCGACGATCACCAGCCCGCCGGCGGCGACCGTGATCGGCACCATGAAGCGCTTCCAGTGTATCCAGGTGGCGAGCGCGGTCAGCAGGCCGACGATCGCGGCGACGCCGGCGCCGACCTGCTGGCGCTGCAGGTCGGTGGCCAAGTGCAGCTGCTCCTCGATCCAGGGCAGGTTCGCGGCGAAGATGCCCGACAGCGCCGCGCCCACGCCGCCGACAAAGCCGAACAGCAGCAGGATCGACGGCAGTGCCATCCGGCGCTTGGCGGTGAAATACTCGGCGAGCATCCAGCTCGACGCGGCCACGGCGAGGCCGCCGCCGATCATGTTGCCCCCGATGATCCGCGGCTCCGGTCCCGGGCCGATCAGCATCTCGCCGAAGAACGCGCCAATGCGCGCCGCAGCAACCAGGATCAGCGCGGCGGCGATCGCCACGAAGATGTCGTTGAACCCGGTGAGCAGCTTGAAATGCTCTTCGTCCACCGCGGGCGCCGACCGGCGCTCGGCGACGTAATTGCGCAGCGCATTGGCGGCTGCGGGGGAAAGCGCCCCCGCTTCCACGGCACTGGCCAGATCGCTTTCGCTGTACATGGCAGTCTCCTCCTGTTGGGGAGGATATACCATATGTGTGTTAGTGAAACAATACGGTAAGGCGGTGTGCCCTTCATCTCTATTTCGTCATCCCCGCGCAGGCGGGGATCCATTCTGGCTGGCTTCTCGAAAGAAGCGCCGCGTCAGTGCCAATGGATTCCCGCCTGCGCGGGAATGACGAAGGTAGGGGAAAGCTCAGCCCTTCTGCAACCGGCTCAAAATCAGCATCGTCTGCTCGCTGCCCGAGCCGGGGACGATCTCGCCCGTCCGGTCGGTGATCTGCGCCCATTGCGCCTGCACCGCCTCGGGCGTCAGCGCTTCCAGCCTGGCACCCTGGGTCAGCGTCACATAGGCGGCCTGGACCACTCCGCCGCCGGCGCCGACGATCTGGTTGGTCGGCGCATCCTCGCTCACCAGGAACAGCGCGGCCGGCGCGACATTCTCGGGCGCGAAGGCCTTGAAGGCTTCCTCGGGGAACAGGTCCTCGGTCATCCGCGTGCCGGCCACCGGGGCGATGGTGTTGACCTTGATCCCGTATTTCGCGCCCTCCAGGTACAGCGTCTTGGTCAGCCCGGCGAGGCCGAGCTTGGCCGCGCCGTAATTCGCCTGGCCGAAATTGCCGAACAGCCCGGTCGAGCTCGCGGTCATCAGGATGCGGCCGTAATTCGCCTCGCGCATCGTCTCCCACACCGCTTTGGTGCAGTTGGCCGAGCCGATCAGGTGGACGTCGACGACGAACTTGAAGTCCTCCGGCTCCATCTTGGCGAAGCTCTTGTCGCGCAGCACGCCGGCATTGTTGATCAGGATGTCGATCCGGCCCCATTTCGCCTTGGCCGCCTCGACCATCGCGACCATGTGGGCATAGTCGGTGACGCTGCCGCCGTTCGACATCGCCTCGCCGCCCAGCGCCTCGATCTCCTCGACCACCTTCAATGCCGCGTCCGAATGGCCGGTGCCGTCGCGCGATCCGCCCAGGTCGTTCACCACCACCTTCGCGCCGCGCTTCGCCAGTTCGAGCGCATAGGCACGGCCCAGCCCGCCGCCGGCGCCGGTGACGATGGCGACGCGGTCCTTGAAGTCGATGGTCATGCAGGTCTCTCCTTTGCGGAGAGCTTAGGCAGGGCGAGGAGGGGGAGACAAGCCGCAACAACCGCTAGCGGAGGGATGCGACGCGATCCCACCCTCCGTCACCCTGAACTTGTTCCAGGGTCCAATTCTCCCCAAGGGACGAACCGGCAGAGGCATCAGGCCCCTGCCGGTTCTAAACAGATCACCGCGACTGGCGGCAATGATCCTTGATGGTCTTCGAGCAGCGCGGATAGCTCTTCGGGTCCGAAGGTGCCGGCGCCGCGGCGGTGGCTGCATCCGCCGCCGGCGGGGGCGGCGGTGCGGGGGGAGCTGCCGGAGGCGCGGGCTGAGCCGGAGGCGTCGGGGTGGTTTCCGGAGCAGCGGGCGCGGCCGGAGCGGCGGGCGGCGGGTTGGTCGCCGGCGGCGGCGGCGCAGCCGGGTCGGCAGGCGCCGCAGGCGCGTCGGGGGGCGGCGGCGGTGCGTCGGCCGGCGGGGCGGGCGGTGCCGGCGGAGTCGGGGCCGGCGCCGTCTGCGGGGCGGTCTGCGGCATGTCCTGCGCGATGGCGGTGCCACCAAGCGCCAGGGCGGCCGAGGCCAAAAGCATGAACTTCATTGTGAGCATTCCTCTCTGTCACCCCACCCGCTTCCCTCCCGAAACGCATGTGCCGGGGGGGGCGGTTGGCCCCCCGCACCAT
>NZ_JASATQ010000099.1:0-12030 GCF_038440415.1 Sphingomonas sp. OTU376
CGCGGGCGGGGCCCCCCGCCCCCCCCCCCCCCCGAATCTGGGGGGCGCACGCGCCGGCCCCCGCCCCCGACCCGCTTGCCGGCAATTCTTCATAACCGACATTAAGTCCGGGGCGTCTTACGCAACCTGCGGCTACTTCAGACAGTTGGCTTCTCATCAAGCTGTAGGTGTGCACTCGATGCCGGCGTCGAAACCTTCATCCTCCGACCAACAGGTAGATCCGATGCGGCGGTATTTCTTCCACGTGTATAACGGTACCGGACTGACCAAGGACCGGGAAGGCCAGGAGCTGACCGATCTCGCGGCGGCACGAAAAGTCGCCCTGGCCGGGATCCGGTCGCTGCTCGGCGAGGAGCTCGAATCGGGCCTGGTCGATCTCAACGGCCGTCTCGACATTTGCGACCGCGAAGGAACCGTCCTCCTTTCGGTCCCGTTCAGAGAAGCGATCGAGCTGCGGATACCGGATGGGGACGAACCATGATCGAGAAGCATCTCGCCAAGCTCCGGGCGCGCGACGAGGTTTCGGCCGAGGAAGAGCAGGTCTTGCGCGCGCTCGTCTCGGAAGTGCGCGAGATACCGGCCAAGACGACCTTCATCCGTGCGGGCCAGCGCCTCACCACCTCGACCCTGCTCCTCGAGGGCCTGATGTGTCGCTACAAGGACCTGAGCGACGGGCAGCGCCAGATCAGCGAACTGCACGTCGCCGGCGATTTCGTCGATCTGCACAGTTTCACGCTCAAGCGGCTCGACCACAACCTCATGGCGCTCTCGGCATGCAAGATCGCGGTCGTGCCGCACGAGCGGTTGCTGGCGCTATCGCACGAGCATCCGCATCTGACCCGGCTTTACTGGTTCACGACGAACATGGATGCCGCGGTGCACCGTGAATGGGAACTCTCGCTGGGCAGGCGCTCGGCGATCGCGCGGATCGCCCATCTCCTCGCCGAAATGCATGTCCGCCTCGGCCTGGTCGGCCTGACGCACGGACTCGAGTTCCGGTTGCCGCTGACGCAGGTCGACCTCGCCGAGTGCGTGGGACTGACGCCCGTGCACGTCAACCGCACGCTCAAGCTGCTGCGCGAGGAAGGCACGGTCGACATGCAGCGCGGGCGCGTCCGCATCCTGGATCTGGCGCGGCTTCACGCGATCGCCGAGTTCAACCCGCAATATCTTTATCTGGAGAGCGAGCCGCGCTGACGGATAGGCGGCATGCCGTCGAGCCGGGCGTGTCGCCTGCCCGCTCGTACGATGGCGCCTGAATCCGATACCGGCAGCGACCGAAGGGCGGCCGCAAGGTGCGCCCGCGCGACAATCCATGATCAATCGTAATCCAGTATAAGGATCGCCGATCACGGAGCCGCTAGGTTCGACCCGATCCCGAGCTGGGGCTACGGTAAGGCTAGCGATGGAAAGCGACAGGGACAGGCTTTATTATGCGCGGCGCGCACAGACCGAACGCGCGCGCGCCGAGGTCAGCACCGACAAGGCGGCAGCGGTCGCGCATCTGGCAATGGCAGCCGAATATGAGCGGCGCGCAATGGGTACGGCTACCGGGCCGGTGCTCGCGGCGCAGTCCTGGTCAGCCCCCGGGCAGGAGCGCAGCCTACATTAGGGGCGGCGCCGGTCGCCCATCCCCCATACAAGCATTTGCGGTTTGAACAGGAATTTCACGACCGGCGCGGCGCGCGCCGCCATCGCGACGCCGCGCATCAAGGGGCCGGCGGTGCAATTGCTGCTGATTGCCGCCTCGGGCCTTTGGATTTTCGCCGGCGGCGCGCTGCAGGTGCTTGCCCTCCTCCTGTCGGGGGCCGCGCTGTCGCTCGCGCTGGTGCTCCTCGACGGCGAGAAGCGGCGTAACGCCGCGCTGCAGGCGCGCTCGACCGTTTTTCGGGTGAGGTCGGCGTCAAGGCCATGGGCCAGGAGTGAGGCCAGGGCAGCGGCAAGCAAATATCGAGGTCGCCCAGCACCTTGCGGAACACCGGACTGCCCGACGGGTTCAGGCGCCACGAAACCAGGCTGGAGAGTGAAAATGTCGATACTGGACAAGGCGATAGCAGCGATCACGCCGCCCGAGAGCGACGCGGCGCGCGCCAAGGCGCGAGCCAAGGCACGGGCAGCGGCGAGGCCTAGCGACTGGCTATCGCAGATCCTCGACCATCATCGCGGGATCGAGGCGCAGTTCGCTGTGGTCAAGGCCGCGACCGACGCGGCATCCCGCCGATCCGAGCAGAAGAAGCTCGGCATTCTTCTCACCGGACATTCTATCGCGGAAGAAGCCGCGATCTATCCGGCGCTCGCCGCCGACAAGCAGGTCGGCCATGCCGAGCTCGCCTATCAGGAGCAGTCGGCCGCCAAGATGGAAATGGGCCTGCTCGAGCGGCTTGACCCGATGAGCCAGGACTATCTCGACAAGCTCGGGCATATCGAGGGCGCGGTTGCCCACCATATCTATTCCGAGGAAGGCACCTGGTTCACCGAACTGGCCGAGTCCGCCGGTGCGGACGACCAGGCGCGCATCGCCCAGCGCTATGCTGAGGAATATGCCCGCTACATGGGCGCCGACGCCTAGGGCGATCCGGCCGGTTGCTGCAGGCCGGCCCGCCCCACAGGCGCGGCGATTCTTTCTTGATAACAAGGGTTAAGGTTGCGGTGTTTTGGCGGAACTGCCCTGCCCGCCTTTTTGTTTCGGCATGATCTGACGGCCCCAGTCCGGGCCGATACCACGGGGCAGTTATGACGGCGTTAGAGCGGCGCACGGGTGCGACCCGTACGCGACAAGCCGGCGCGCGCGGGATGAGGGTGCTGGAGCGGAGCGTCTATCGCGGCCCGCACCTCTATTCCGTGCGGCCGATGGTGCGCATCCAGATCGACCTGGGCGAGCTCGAAAGCTGGCCGAGCGAACGGCTGCCTTGTTTCGCGGAACAGCTGACCGAACTCCTGCCGGGCCTTGCCAACCATGGCTGCAGCTACCGCGAGCCCGGCGGATTTCTGCGCCGCCTCCATGACGGCACCTGGCTCGGGCATATCATCGAGCATGTCGCGCTCGAGCTGCAGACGCTGGCCGGCAGTGCGGTCACGCGCGGCAAAACCCGCTCGGTCAAGGACCGGCCCGGCGTCTACAACATCCTCTACGAATATCGCGACGAAGCCACCGCGCTCGCCGCCGGCGCGTTCGCGATCCGGCTCATCGCCGCGCTGTTGCCCGAAGGGCTCGACGCGATCGCCGGCCTGCGCATGCTGGACGCGCCGGCAATCGAGGACGTCCGCGACGTCCCCGCGATGATCGCGGCGCTGGAGGCACTGCTGCGCAAGACGGCGCTCGGCCCCACCACGCGCGCCCTTGTGGAGGCGGCCCGCGCGCGCGGCATCCCGGTGCTACGCCTCGATGACTTTAGTCTCGTCCAGCTCGGCTATGGCAGCCGCCAACGGCGCCTGCGCGCCAGCATCACCGGTGCGACCGCGCACATCGCGGTGGAGATCGCCGCCGACAAGAGCCTGACCAAGCGCCTCCTGAGCGAGGCCGGCCTGCCGGTGCCGCGCGGCACGGTGGTGCGCACCGCCGACGCTGCCGCGGAAGAAGCGGCGCGGTTCGGCTATCCGATCGTGGTCAAGCCGCTCGACGGCAATCACGGCCGCGGCGTCAGCACCGATCTTCATTCTGAAGACGCCGTCCGCTCGGCTTTCGACCGCGCTGCCGCGCATTCGCGGCGGGTGATCGTCGAGCAACAGGTGGCGGGCAACGACCATCGCATCCTCGTCGTCGGCGGCAAGGTCGTCGCGGTCGCCGAGCGCATGCCCGCCCGCGTGGTTGGCGACGGCCTGCACCGCATCGAGCAGCTGATCGCCGATGTGAACGCCGATCCGCGCCGCGGCGTGGGGCATGAGAATGTCCTCACCCGGATCGTCGCCGACGCCGCGATGGAGAAGCTGCTCGCCAAAAACGGCAGAAGCTTGGACTCGGTCCCGATGGCGGGCGAGGAAGTGGTGCTGCGCGAGACCGCCAATCTCTCGACCGGCGGAACCGCGGTGGACCGCACCGACGCCATCCATCCCGACACGGTCGCGATTGCCGAGCAGGTGGCGGCGGTTGTCGGCCTGGACGTGTGCGGCATCGACTTTCTGACGCGCGACATCGCCCGCCCGATCGCCGACACCGGCGGCGGGATCGTGGAGGTCAATGCGGCACCCGGCTTCCGCATGCATCTCGAACCGTCGAGCGGCACCCCGCGCGATGTGGCGGGACCGGTGATCGACGCGCTGTTTCCGCGGTCCTCGCGCAGCCGCATCCCGATCTTCGCGATCACCGGCACCAACGGCAAGTCGACCACGGTCCGCATGGTGTCGCGCATACTGTGCGAGCACGGCCTCACCACCGGCATGAGCACGACCAGTGGCATCTATATCGACGGCCGCCTGACCCAGGAGGCCGATGCGAGCGGCCCCAAGAGCGCGCGCGCCATTCTGCGCCATCCCAAGGTCGACGCCGCGATCCTCGAGACCGCCAGGGGCGGCATCCTGCGCGAAGGCTTGGGGTTCGACCGCTGCGATGTCGGCGCGGTGCTGAACGTCACCCCCGACCATCTCGGGATCAAGGGCATCAACACGCTCGAGGACCTCGCCGACGTCAAGTCGGTGGTCGTCGAGAGCGTCGCCCGGCGCGGCCATTCGATCCTCAATGCCGACGATCCGATGTGCGAAAGGATCGCCCGGCGCGCGCGCGGCACGCCTGTCTGGTTCTCGATGTTCGGCGACACGCTGATGCCGGCCCGGCTGCGCGATCACGTCCAGGCCGGCGGCATGGCGGTGGTACGCGAGACCGGGTCCTATGGCGGCACGATCGTCCTGCACCGGGATGGCGAGCGTATCGCCGTGATGCCCGCCGCGGAAATTCCGGCGACCATCGGCGGGATCGCCGAGTTCAACATCGAGAACGCGCTCGCTGCCGCCGCGATGACGCTCGCGCACGGCGTGCCGGTCGAGACGGTGCGGCGCGCGCTGGCAGGCTTCACCTCGTCCTTCGAAGAAAGCCCCGGGCGGCTCAACATCGACGACAGTAACGGCTTCCGCGTCATCGTCGACTATGCCCATAATCCGGCCAGCCTCACCGCGCTCGGCCAGGTCATCGGCAAGATGCGCGAGCGCTTCGGGCGAGTGATCGGCATGGTCAGCATCCCCGGCGACCGGCGCGACGCCGATATCGCCGAGATGGGCCGCCTCGCCGGCGCGATCTTCGACGAGATTGTCTTCCGCGAAGCGCCCGACGGACGCGGGCGGCAGGAAGGCGAGGTGACCTCGTTGATGTCCGACGCAGCCCTTGGCTCGGGCCTCGCGCCCGAGCGCATCCGCCGCATCGTCGACGAACATCGGGCGGCCGAGGCATGCCTGCGGATGGCGGCGCCCGGCGACCTGGTCGTGCTGATGCCGACCGCGGTCGAGCGCGTCTGGCGCCTCGTCCTCGATTTCGAGCCGGCGGCGGAAGCCGCCGAGCCCAAGGCCGCCGCGCATGCATGATGCGAATGGGTGCTGGGCCCTCATCGTGCATGGCGGGGCGAAGTCGATCGCGCCGGAGAAGGCGGAGGCCAACCGCGCCGGCTGCTTCGCCGCCGCGCGGATCGGCGCGGAAATCCTGGGTGGTGGCGGCAGCGCCGTGGCAGCGGCCGAAGCGGCGGTACGCCATCTCGAGGACGACGACACCTTCAACGCCGGGATCAGCTCGGTGCCCAACGCCGATGGCGAGATCGAGATGGATGCGGCGATCATGGACGGGACCATGCTCGCGATCGGCGCCGTCGCCGCGGTGCGCAGGATCCGCAATCCGATCGGCGCCGCGGCCAAGATGCTGGACGCCTTGCCGGTGCTGCTCGTCGGCGAAGGCGCCGAGCGTTTCGCACGCGACCATGGCATCGCGCTTTGCGAGCCCGAGGCGCTGGCGGCTCCCCCAGCCGCTGCCGGCAGCCCCGAACACGACACGGTCGGCTGCGTTGCGATCGATGCCGCCGGGCATATCGCTGCGGCCGCTTCGACCGGCGGGCTGACCGGCCAACATCCCGGACGGATCGGCGACGCGCCGATCCCGGGCGCCGGCCTCTACGCGGACGACCAGCTCGGCGGCGTCGCCTTTTCGGGCGACGGCGAGAGCATCCTGCGGACCATGCTCGCCGCCCGCGTGATGCAGGCGCTGGAGACCATGGAGGCGACGCCCGCGGCCGAGGCCGCGATCGCCAGGCTTGCGCGTGTCGGCGGCGAAGCCGGGGCGATCGTGATCGATCGGGCGGGCCGTTTCGGCGTGGCCCATAACAGCGAGCATTTCGCGCTCGCGCTGCATGCGAGCTGGCTGCCCGAGCCGCGGGCCGCGCTCCATTCCTCCGAACTCAAGGACGTCCTCGACCATGACTGATCAAGCAGGGCCCCTCATTATCATCGGGGGGCACGAGGACAAGAAGCACGACCGCGTCATCCTAAAGGAAGTCGCGGACCGCGTGCGCGACGGCAAGCTCGTCATCGCTACGGTCGCGAGCCACGAGCCCGAAGGGTATTTTGACGCCTATAAGGAAGCCTTTGGCGCCCTTGGCGTCACCGACCTAGTCGAGCTGTATGTCCATGAGCGCGGGGAGACGCGGGAGGCGCGGTTCGCCGAGTTGTTGGAGGGTGCCGCCGGCGTCTTCTTCACCGGCGGCGACCAATTGCGGATATCGAGCCAGATCGGCGACACGCCGATCGAGCGGATGGTCCGCGAGCTGCACGAACGCGGCGGACTGATCGCCGGAACCTCGGCGGGCGCCGCGGTGATGAGCGAGACGATGCTGGTCAAAGGGACGAGCTCGGAATCGCACCGGGTCGGCGACCTGCACATGGCCCCCGGCCTCGGCCTCGTCCCCGACGTCATCATCGACCAGCATTTCGCCGAACGCGGCCGGATCGGCCGGCTGCTCGGCGCGGTCGCGCAGAACCCGCGCGTGCTCGGCATCGGTATCGACGAGGACACCGCGATCGTCGTAGAAGGCTGCTGCTTCGGCGCGATCGGGGCCGGTGCGGTCTATATCGTCGACGGCTCCAGCGTCACCCATTCCAATATCGCCGAGGCCCGGCCCGAGCGTACGCTGTCGATGCACGATGTGCGTCTGCACGTGCTGAGCGCAGGCGACCGCTTCGACCTTGAGCGCAGGGTGCCCGGCGAAGCCGCCGCGAGCCGTGAGGAGAGAGCCGATTAGCACGCTTGAACGGATGCGGCGCGAGACCTCTGGCGGCCTGGGCAAGCGCTTCGTCTTCGGCCGCGAGGACGTGGCGCTGCTCCAGCTGGTCGATAGCTTGCGCGAGCGCGGCTATCGTTTCGTCACCCCTACCCCGGCCTCGCACGCTCGCGTGGTGGCTCGGCCAGGGCGCGACCGGGCATGCTCGCTCACCGATATCTTCGGCTGGAGCCTGCCCTTCGCCCGCGATACGCTCGAGCCAGAGCTGCTCGGCCTGCTCGAGCTCGCCTGCATGGTCGAGCCGGTGAGCCGCGGCCTGCTCCGCAGCCATTTGCGCGCGTCGTCGCTGCGGGACGCGCTGTATCTGCATTCCGCCTATCCGACCGATGGACGCGACGCGGTGTTCTTCGGGCCCGACAGCTACCGGTTCGCGGCGCTGATCGAAGCCGAGCTGGCCGCCGAGCCGGTGCCTGAGCACGGCCATATCGTCGACATCGGCACGGGCGCCGGCGTGGGCGCCATCGTTGCTGCCAAGCTGTCGGGACTGGGCGCCGCCACCGGCACGGACGTCAATCCCCAGGCCCTCAGGCTGGCGGCGATCAACGCGCGCGCCGCGGACGTCGCGCTGCATGGGGTCCAGAGCGACGATCTCTGCGGCGTCGGGCGCCCGATCGATCTGGCGCTCGCCAATCCGCCCTACATCATCGACGACGACAAGCGGCGCTACCGCGATGGCGGCGGCATGCACGGAGCAGAAGTCGCGCTCGGCATGGCGCAGGCCGCGATCGCCCGGCTGGCGCCGGGCGGGCGGCTGATCCTCTATACCGGCAGCGCGATCGTCGCCGGCGAGGATGCCCTGCGCTCGGCGCTGATTCGAGCAGCGGAAACGGGGGAATGTACGCTGCGCTACCGCGAGCTCGATCCCGACGTCTTCGGCGAGGAACTGGAGCGCCCGGCGTACCGCGACGTCGACCGGATCGCGCTCGTTGCCGCTACCGTCAGCAAGGCGGGCTAGCCCGGGAAAGGCCCGCCGCACAGGCGGCGGGCCACCATGCTCAGGCTGCATCCTGCTCGGAACGCGGACCTTCGAGCCGGTCGTTCGCCGGCGCCGCCGAACCGATGGCGATGCGGCGCGGCTTCATCGCCTCGGGGATTTCGCGCTTCAGCGAAATCCGCAAAAGGCCATTGTCGAAATCGGCGCTGCGCACCTCGACGAAGTCGGCGAGCTGGAATCGCCGCTCGAACGCGCGCGTCGCGATGCCGCGGTGCAGATAGCGGCCGCTGTCGCCGTCCTCGCCCTTGCGGCCACTGACCGTCAGCTGGTTGTTCTGCGCGACGATCTCGATCTCGTCCGGGCGGAAACCGGCCACCGCAAGCGTGATCTGGTAGCTGTCCTCGCCCATCGCCTCGATATCGAAGGGCGGGAAGCCGTCGCCAGTGTCGGCGCGCGCGCTCGATTCGAGCAGGTCGAACAACCGGTCGAACCCGACGGTGGAGCGGCGATAAGGCGAGAAGTCGAAATTGGTCCTCATGTGCAAATCCTCCATAGAGCAACTTGGTCACAAGGCACGCCGGAGAGAGCCAGCGCCCTCAGAGCCGGCCGCCATCGCGCACCGGCGAGGGCAGAATTAGGAATGGCAGAACGGGCTTCAAGATCGCGCGCGCAAAAAATTCGCACGGACCCGCAACCGTCTTTTCCCCTTTTTTCCAGGACCTTGCGTACCCGCGAAGCGAACCTAACTGCGCGATTTTGCACAAGGAGTCGTGGAGCCCGATTATGCATGTCGCGCCGTCCATCCTTTCCGCCTTCGTGACGCTGTTCGTCACGATCGGACCCGTAGAGACCGCCGCCATCTTCGCTTCCCTGACCGCCGAGGTGCATCGCCCGGACCGGCTGAAACTGGCGGCGCGCTCCATCGGCATTGCCGGGCTGGTGCTGCTGCTGTTCGCCGTCGCCGGACAGTTGCTGCTGTCGCTCCTCCATATCTCGATGCCGGCATTCCGTGTGGCCGGGGGCATCCTGCTGCTTCTCCAGGCCCTCACCCTGGTGTTTTCGAGTCCAGGCCTCTCCTCGATCAGCGAGCCCGAGAAGCGCGATGCGCGCCGCCCGGGCGACATCGCGGTATTCCCGCTCGCCTTTCCGTTGATCGCCGGCCCGGGCGCGCTCTCGGCAGTCGTCCTGCTGATGGGGCGCACCGGCACGACGCTCGAAAGCACAGGCGTGCTCGCGATGCTCGGCTTGTGCCTGGCGCTCACCTACGCCGCGATGCGCGCTTCGGAATGGCTGGTCGCCAAGCTCGGACGCACCGGCGCCGACGTGATCGGCCGCGTCTCGGGCATCCTGCTCGCGGCGCTGGCGGTCCAGTTCCTCTTCGACGGCCTTGCCGACGCGCCGTTCCTGTCGCGCCCCTAGCCGGCCCGGCGCGCCAGTGCGGCGCCGATCAGCTTGGCAAGGGCGAGGAACAGCAACGCGCCGCCCGCAGCCCACGCGCTGGCCCCGGCATCGAAATGATCGGGGTGATAGGCCTTGTCGCCGAGCAAGCGCGCGACGAGCACGCCGCCTACCATCGCGCCGACTATCCCGACCAGGACATGCAGGAAGACGAACCGCCTGCCGGGACCGCGCCGAAAGGCCGCGATCAGGCCGGCCACGATGCCGATGCCGAACAGGATCAAGGTGCTCATCCGTCTCTCCCTCGCCGCTCGCGCCACATCGCGCGTGCCGGGAGAGTCTTGGGTCTCAATCGGATAAGGGTACACTAAGCAGGTTAGGGTTGATCCTCGGCAGCCTCGATTTGCGCTTCGCCTTCGGCGCCGGTGCGCGGATAGCCCGAGCCGTTCTGACTGTCGGGATCGTAATCCTCGCCGGGATTGCCGCCGCCCGTGCCTGCGCCGCTGCCGTGCACGGCGCCGTCGGCGGGTAGCGCATGGCGTTGTTGTTCGGCACGCCATTCCGTCTGGCCCGCGCATTCATATTCCTGGCCCGAATAGCCGCCGCCAGTGCCGATCTTGGCCCCTGCCCCGGGATCCACGGGTCTGGCGAAGACGGGGCGCTTGCCGGCCTTGGGGCGAAGGTCGGCATCGGGTTCGTTCGGACGTGTCATGGCAATGCTCCTTACCCAACACAACGCATCGCGAAGCGATCGTTCCGCGCGGCGCGCCGGACCGCCGAGTTCCCGCAACTAGTTCGATAACCTGGGTTATGTTTGGCGGCGAAGCGGGAACATGCCATCCTCTTGCTCGGTTCTAGCGCGCAACAGGAGAGCATATCCCATGGCGACCAGAGCCGCTGAATTCGAAACCGAACGACGATCGCAATTCCTCACCGACAGCTTCCAGCGCGGCCTCGCGCATTGGAACCGCGAACGCCTCGAACCCGGTTTCCCGAGCCTCGACTGGCAGAAGACCTTCGAGCGCGACATCCGCATGCAACGCCTCGAAGGCGCGTTTCTCGAGGATCTGCGCGCCGAGGTGACGGACGAGGCGGCGTCCGCCCCGACCGATGCTGACGGCTTCATCGCCTGGTTCGAGGGCCTCAAGGCCACCGGCTCGGGCCAAAATGATCCGCTTTTCCCCTGGCTGGCCAAAACGGCCGACCGCGACCAGCTGCGCTGGTTCTTCGAACAGGAAGCCGCCGGCGAGGCGGGGTTCGACGACCTCGTCGCGATGACGCAGGTCAAGCTGCCGACGCGCCCCAAGCTAGAACTCGCGCGCAACTATTGGGACGAGATGGGCCACGGCACCGCCAAGGGCATGCACGGCCCTATGCTCGACGCGCTCGTCGAGACGCTGCAGGTGTCGCCGTCGATCGAGCGCACGGTCTGGGAAAGCCTCGCGCTCGCCAACGCGATGACCGCGATGGCGACGAACCGGCGCTACGCCTGGCACTCGGTGGGTGCGCTCGGCGTGATCGAACTGACCGCGCCGGGTCGCTCGGCGATGGTCGCCGATGGCCTGGGCCGGATCGGCCTGTCGGGCAAGGAGCGCCGCTATTTCTCGGTCCATGCCGTGCTCGACATCAAGCACAGCATCGAATGGAACAAGGAAGCGATCCGCCCGGCGGTCGAGGAGGATCCGGCGCGTGCCACGGCTATGGCCGAAGGCGCCCTGATCCGGCTCAAATGCGGCGCGCGCTGCTTCGAAGCCTATCGACGCGCGCTTTGGTCCTGACGCCAAGCCTGCGAACGACTCGCAATGGGCACGGAAGCGGAACGAGTATCTCCGCCTCTTGTTGTGTCCGAAAGGAGCATTCCCATGGCCGATACCAAACAGGACGCGATCGCCCTTCTCAAGGCCGACCACCGCACGGTGGAAGATCTGTTCGAGCAATTCGAGAAGGCAACCGGCGACGGCAAAAAGCAGAAGATCGCGCTGCAGATCTGCCTCGAGCTGACCGTCCATGCGCAGATCGAGGAAGAGATCTTCTATCCGGCCTGCGAAGGCAAGATCGACGAGGACCTGCTCAAGGAAGCCTATGTCGAGCATGACGGCGCCAAGGTGCTGATCGCCGAGATCGAGGCGGGCGCGCCGTCCGACGAGTTCTACGACGCCAAGGTCTCGGTGCTTTCCGAGCAGATCGAGCACCATGTCGGCGAAGAAGAGCAGCGCATGGAGGGCATGTTCGCCCAGGCGCGCAAGGCCGGGCTCGATATGGACGCGCTCGGCGACCAGCTGCGCGCCCGCAAGCAGGAGCTCATCGCCGGCTACAAGGCGGGCGGTCTGGCAAAACCCGAGACCACGACGCTCACCGCGGTCCAGGTCTGATCGGCGGGGGGGGGGGGGGGGGGGGGGCCCCCCCCCCCCCCCCCGCCCGAAACCGGGGGGGGGGCGCCACGGCGCC
>NZ_JASATQ010000100.1:0-11506 GCF_038440415.1 Sphingomonas sp. OTU376
CCCCCCCCCCGGGGGAGCATCCAGCTTGTGAAACCTACCGCCCCCACGGAAACGCCAGGGTCGGCCGGTTGGCGAAGCGCCGCATTGCCAGGCGCAGCCGCGTGCCGCAGCCGGGCTCGAGCCGCAGGGTGAAGTCCGGGCGACCGATCCGCGTCTCGGCGCCGTCGAGGGTCACGCTCTCGATCCGGTGCTCGGCCCAGGCGCCGCCCTGCACGATGACGGTGCGCGGCGCCGTGCCGAGATTGACCAGGGTCACCTCGGCGGAGGTATCGCCCAGCGCGTGGACAAGCGCCGCGACATCCTCGGGCACGCCGGCGCGGCGCCTGTCCGCGTCGAAATAGCGCAGCCGGCAATGGAGCGGCACGCCGCCCTGGTTGGGCGAGGTCGGCGACCAGGGCGGGCGGCCGATATGGAGGCCGCCGGTCATCAGCTGGATCAGGCTGGTGATGCTCGCCGGGGTGATGTCGAGCGGCCAGTCGGCGAGGCGGGTGTCGGGGGTGGTCGGGTCGTCCGCCTGCGCCTTTTCGCGCGTGGCGATCCGGTCGAGATCGGCCTGCATCGCCTTGAGCGGATAGCCGGGATTGGCGCCTTCGAGGAACGAGACCCAGGGATGCTCGCCGGCCGCTTCGCGGTCCCTGGGGTCCTGGGTGAAGTACCAGATCTCGAAGCCGTTGCTGCGATAGAGGCCGGGCTTCCAGCCATACCAGCCCTGGGCGCCGTACATGGTCGGGGCCTCGAACTTGCCGTCCTTCTGCCGGCCGGCCTCGTTGATCCGGGCGTTCTGGCGGCGCCACAGCTCGACATAGGAGAGGTCGCCGGTCAGCACCGTGCCGTTGAAGAAGGCGGTGATCGAGCGGGGCACGCGGTTGCGGTCCTCGCGCTTGCCGGTCTGCGGGACGACCGGCGAGAAGCCCCAGCCATAGGTGCCGCGCCACCAGTTCGCGCCGACCTTGCCGTCGAGCCCGACATGGCTGGGCAGGATGTCGTTGTTGGCCTTGGCGCGGTCGACCCAGGCGTCGAGATAGTCGAGCGCCCAGCGCCGATAGCGTTCGCCCCCGCCCAGCGCATAGGCGTTGAGCCCTAGCGTGGTCGCCTGGAGGTTGAGCGGGTTGTCGCCGACCACGTCGCCATATTCGGCATAATGGTCGAGCGTCTGCTGGTACGTCGTCTCGCCATGCTCCATGTGGAAGCGCTCGCCTGCCTCGAACGGGTCGCCGGCCCAGTCGAGCGGGGTCGCCTCGCGCAGCATCGGGCCGCGGCTGCCGTTCATCATGCTGCGTATGATCCGGCGCTCGGGATCGTAGTTCCGCACCGTCGGGTCGCGGCCGGTGTAGAAATCGGCGTAGCGCATCGTCCGCGCCAGCAGCTTGCGGTCGCGCGGGATCGACAGGCCCATCACGTTGAAGCTGGTGAGGCCCTCGCTGTTGTGCTGCCAGTCCATCTGGACCGGGAACTCGCGGTGATACATGCCCTGCCGCGCGATTGGCACCTCCAGGGTGCGGGCGGCGGTGTACTGCTTGAGGTGCCCCTCCCAGAAGTGCTGGGCGAGGGTGAGGATGCGGTCCGAACCGCCGAGCGCGTGAAGCACCAGCCAGTCATTGGTCGCCTCGGCCGCGTCGTCGGGGCCGTCATTGGCGCCCCAGCGCTCGAACACCTTCAGCCAGCCGCGCGCGTCGACATATTTGGTGTAGAAAGCCTCGCAGGCGGCGGCGTTGCGGGCTAGCAGCCTGCGCTGCAGCACCGCCCAGTCGGGTGCGGGCATCTCCGTTTTGGCGACCAGCCGGGCAGGCGCGGCATGGGCGGTGGCGGGCAGGGCGACTGCGCCGGCGGCGCCCTGAAGCAGGAACTGGCGGCGATCGACGGTCATGCGGCGATCTCCACGCGGCGGATCGGGCCGGCGATGACGAGGAAGGCGAAGATCGTCAGCAGGCAGTGCGCGCCGACGAAGACCAGCGCGAGGTCGAACGATCCGGTGCCCGCGACGATATAGCCGACCACGATCGGGGTCACTATCCCGGCGATGTTGCCGAACATGTTGAACACGCCGCCCGAGAGCCCGGCGAGCTTCTTGGGCGCGACATCGGCCATCACCGCCCAGCCGAGCGAGGCGACGCCTTTGCCGAAGAAGGCGACCGACATCAGTGTGACGACCAGCCATTCCTGCTGCACCCAGACACAGGCGATGATCGCGGTGGCGAGCAGCATGCCGATGGTCAGCGGCGCCTTGCGCGCCCAGTCGAGCGAGCCGGTGCGCTTGAGAATGCGATCGGAGATGAAGCCGCCGGCGAGCCCGCCGACAAAGCCGAACAGGGCGGGCGCGGCGGCGGCGAAGCCTGCCTCCATGATGTTCAGCCCGCGCTCCTTGACCAGGTAGATCGGGAACCAGGTGACGAAGAAATAGGTCAGCACGTTGATGCAATACTGCCCCAGATAGATGCCCAGCATCATCCGATTGGCGATCAGCTTGCGGACATTGGCCCATTCGAACGCCGCCGAGGATCCTGCCTGGTCCTCCATATGGATCAGCCCGCCACCGGCCTCGATCTCGTCGAGCTCGGCGCGGTTGATCGAGGGGTGCTTCGCCGGGCTGTGGATGAAGCGGAGGAAGGCGAGGGTGGCGAGCAGGCCGAGCCCGCCCATCGTCCAGAATACCGAACGCCAGCCGAAGCTGTGCGCCAGCCAGCCCATCAGCGGCACGAAGGCGACGATCGAGAAATATTGCGCCGAATTGAAGATCGCGGAGGCGGTGCCGCGCTCGGCGGCGGGAAACCAGGCGGCGACCAGCCGGGCATTGCCCGGGAAGGACGGCGCCTCGGCCAGACCGACCAGGAAGCGCAGCGCGAACAGCATCACCGTGGCCGAGAGGATCGGGATCAGCCCGGCAAAGCCCTGGCTGAAGGTGAAGAGCGACCAGAGCGCGATCGCGCTAGCATAGACGCGCTTGGTGCCGAACTTGTCGAGCAGCAGCCCGCCCGGGATCTGCGACAGCGCATAGGCCCAGGCGAAGGCGGAGAGGATATAGCCGGTCTGCACCGGCGTGAGGCCCAGCTCGCCGGCGGCGGCATTGCCCGCGATCGAGAAGGTTGCGCGATCGGCATAGTTGACGCTGGTGATCACGAAGATCAGCGCAATGATTGCATAGCGCACTCGCGTGGGCCGGACGGCCTGCTCGGACAAATCTCTCTCCATGGGTAGCGCGCCTGTTGCCGACGCTTCGCGATCCTTGAGGCGTACCGGGGGAAGGGGGCGCGGTCCAAGCCAAAATGGGGAATGATCCAGTCCCGCCTTGGCTGGATCGCTGGGGTTCATGGCTGGATCATTGCCGATCAGTGCAAGAAGCGCATCGATCCATGTTCGATTGAGGTTGGCTTGTCGCGGCGGTTCTTCGCTAACCAGCCTGCAATCAAATCCGCTCGGCAAAGAAGCGGACACATTATGGGAGAGACAGAAGGCATGTCCCGCACTCGAATCCTGAAATCCGTCCTTGCCCTGTCCAGCGCGGCAGCGGTGCTCGCCGCGGCGAGCGCCCATGCACAGGATGCAGCCGCTGCCGCTGATCCGGCGCCGCAGACCGCCGCGCCCGAGCAGGACGATGGTCCTTCCAACGAGATCGTCGTCAAGGGCTTCCGCGCCAGCCTCAACAACGCGCTCAACATGAAGCGCAACGAGACCGCGACGATCGACGCGATCAAGGCCGAGGACGTCGCCGAATTCCCCGACCTCAACCTGGCGGAATCGCTCCAGCGCATCCCAGGCGTGGCGATCAGCCGCGTCAATGGCGAGGGCCGCAACATCTCGATCCGCGGCCTCGGCCCGGAATATAGCCGCGTCCGCATCAACGGCATGGAAGCGATCGGCACCACCGGCGGCACCGACAATTCGGGTGGCGTGAACCGCGGCCGCGGCTTCGACTTCAACATCTTCTCGTCGGACCTGTTCAACAGCCTGGCGGTGCGCAAGACCGCCACTGCCGATGTCGAGGAAGGTTCGCTCGGCGGCACCGTCGACCTGCAGACCGCGCGCCCGTTCGACTATCGCAAGCCCACCGCGGTGGTGCAGGCGGCGGCGAGCTACAATGACCTTGCCCGCAAGGCCAAGCCGCGCGTCTCGACGCTGCTCACCACCAGCACCGCCGATGGCCGCTTCGGCGTGCTGCTCTCGGTCGCCTATGAAGAGCGTGCGCTGGTCGAGGAAGGCGCCAATATCACGCGCTGGACCTATGGCGGCTTCAACGGCGGTTTCGCGCCGACCTCGACGATCGCCGGCAAGACCATCGCCCAGATCAACGACACCAATCCGGCCACCGCGCTCTATCACCCGCGTATCCCGGGCCTGGTGAGCTATGCGATCGACCAGAAGCGCCTGGGCGCCGCGCTCGGCGTGCAGTTCCGACCGACCGAGAAGACGCTGATCTCGATCGACGGCCTCTATTCGCGGCTCGACGGCACCCGCCAGGAATCGCAGTTCCAGGCGATCAGCTTCAGCCGCTCGGGCACCGGCAAGCCGCAGACGATCATCCGTTCGGGCACCGTCGATGCGAACAACAACATCATCAGCGGCACGTTCGATAACGTCGATCTGCGCAGCCAGGCCCGCTACGACAAGCTCACCACCGATTTCTACCAGCTCACTGGCACGCTCGATCAGAAGATCGGGGAGTCGCTGAAGTTCGGCGCGATCGTCGGCTATTCGAGCTCGCAGTTCCGCAACCCGATCCAGACCACGGTGACGATCGACGCGGCCAACACCAACGGCTTCTTCTACGACTTCTCGACGCGCTTCCCGACGATCCGCCCGGGCGTGGACATCGCCAACGTCGCGAACTTCGCCTTCACCAACGGCACGTCGGAAGTGCGCATCCGGCCGCAGACCGTCGACAACAGCTTCACCAACGCCAAGGGCTTCCTGGAATGGACGACCTCGCCCGAACTGAAGCTCAAGGCCGGTGTTGACTGGCGCCGGTTCGAATACAGCTCCACCGAGCAGCGCCGCCTGTCGGGCGAGACGGTGGTGACCACGCTCACCGCGGCCCAGCTCGCACCGCTCACCAATGTCTTCTCGGGCTTCGGCCGCGGGCTTACCATCCCCTCGGGCACGCCGACGTCGTGGGTCGTGCCGAACCTCGAGGCGTTCCAGGCCTATCTCAACACCTACAGCAACCCGACCTACGCCACCGGCGGCGTCGAGAACGCAACCGCGCGCGGCTCGTTCGTCACGGTGCGCGAGGAGGATCTGGGCGCCTGGGGCATGGCGGAGTTCAACCTCGCCAATGCCGGCGTGCCGGTCCGCGGCGATGTCGGCCTGCGCTATGTGAAGACCGACCAGTTCTCGACCGGCTATGCCAGCCAGGGCACCGCGATCAACCTGGTCAGCGCGGATCGCAGCTATGAGAACTGGCTGCCCTCGGCCAACCTCGTGTTCGACGTGACCGACAATCTGATGGTCCGCTTCGCCGCGGCCAAGACGATCGCCCGCGCCGGCATCGGTTCGCTCACCCCGGGCGGCAACCTCAACGTCTCGGGCGGCAACCGCACCTTCAGCTCGGGCAATCCGGACCTGAAGCCGACCAAGTCGACCAATCTCGACGCCTCGATCGAATGGTACCCGACGCGCGGCGCGATCTACGCGGTCTCTGCCTTCCAGAAGGACATCGGCACCTTCGTCCAGACGCTGAGCACCACCGTGCCCTATAGCAGCCTGGGCCTGCCCAACTCGCTGCTCAACGGCACCACCGCAAGCCCGACCGACGCGTTCATCGTCAGCCAGCCGGTCAATTCGAAGGGCGGCCTGCTACGCGGCTTCGAAGTGAACGTGCAGCAACCCTTCAGCTTCCTGCCGGGTTTCCTGAGCAACTTCGGCGTGCTGGCCAACTACACCTATGTCAGCTCGGACATCGAGTATCTGACCTCGGCCAATGGCGCGACCACGGTGAAGGCGCCGCTGCTCGGCCTGTCCAAGCACGCCGCAAACGGCACGCTCTATTACGAGACCAAGAAGTTCGCGATCCGCGGCTCGGTCGCCTATCGCTCCAAGTATCTGACCGCCGTGCCGGGCACCGAGGGTAACTCGTACAACGGCACCAACTCGACCACGAACATCGACGCGCAGATCTCGTACAACGTCACCGAGAACTTCAAGCTCAGCCTCGAGGGGATCAACCTCACCGATGCGCTGAACGACCAGTTCGTGGACGTGAGCAACCGCCTGAACGTGCTCACGCACAGCGGGCGCCAGTTTGTCCTGGGTGCCCGGCTGGCCTTCTAACGCCTCCAAGTCCAGCCATCCCTCCACCCCAGGAACGGGGCCAGCCAACCCCCTTGGCTGGCCCCCTTTTTTGTCTGCCCGGCAGCACAATGTCCGCCCGGTTCGGCGACACGCCGGGGACGGGAAGGGGCAATCATCCAGCAACATTTTGCTACCTGGAACCGGTTACACGTGCTACCGCAAAGGCGATCGGTCCCGACGACTCGTCGAAATCTACGCAAAATGCGGGATTTCCGGCGAGGCTGCAGAAGCGGGCCGATCGGACAAAGGGGAGGAAATTCATGTCCGACAGGGTGAATGAACGCGTGCGCGTGCGCCGCAGCCGCGTGATGGAAGTCGCAGCAGCATTGATGCTTGGCGTGTCGCTGACCGCCGTCGCGGTAGCGCCCGCGCATGCACAGGAATCCGATGCGTCGCTGCGCGGAACGGTGACGATGCCGGCCGGCACCACCGCCACGCAGGTCGTCGCGGTGGAAGTGAACACCGGCTATCGCCGCACTTCGGAGGTCCGTCCCGACGGCGGGTACGTGTTCGCTTCGCTGCGTCCCGGGCTTTATCGGCTCGAAATTGTAACCGGTTCCGGCACGCGCAACACCGATGAGTTCCGGCTCTCCGTGGCGCAGAACGCGCAGCTCGACTTCAACTTCGCGGGCGAGGATGCCGGTGCCAGCGACGCGATCGTCGTCACCGGCAGCAAGATGCGCTCGATGGAGGGCGGCGAAGTCGGCGTGAACATCTCGACGCGCCTGATCGAGCAGCTGCCGCAGAACAACCGCAACTTCCTGGCCTTTGCCGATCTCGCGCCGGGCGTGCAGTTCGTCACCGGCGCCAATGGCGCGTCGCGTCTGCAGGGCGGCGCGCAGGACAGCCGCACGGTCAACATCTTCATCGATGGCGTCGGCCAGAAGGACTATGTCCTCAAGAACGGCGTGACCGGCCAAGATTCCAGCCAAGGCAATCCCTTCCCGCAGCTCGCGGTGGGCGAGTACCGGGTAATCAGCTCCAACTACAAGGCGGAGTTCGACCAGGTCAGCTCGGTGGCGATCACCGCGGTCACCAAGTCGGGTACCAACGAGTTCCACGGCGAGGCGTTCGTCGATTATACCGACCAGTCGCTGCGCGCGAAGACCCCGACCGAGGAGCGGAGCCCTACCGGCAAGGCCCGCACCCGCGACTTCCAGTTCGGCGGCGCGCTCGGCGGCCCGATCATCAAGGACCTGATGCACTTCTTCGTGACCTACGAAGGCAAGCGCCAGCAGGTCCCGGTCGACATCTTCCCGGGCAGCGCGAACAACACCGCCAATATTCCGGCGGCGTTCCAGAGCCAGTTCGGCTCGACCAACCGGACGTTCAACGAAGACCTGTATTTCGGCAAGATCGACCTGGTGCCGTCGACCGCCGACCTGTTCGAGCTGTCGCTCAAGGTCCGCAAGGAAACCGGCGAGGGCATCAACAGCGGCTCGAACCTGCGCAGCAACTCGATCGACACGGTGGTCAACGAGTATCGCGGCCTGGCGCGCTGGGAGCATACCGGCAGCAACTGGGTCAACGACCTCAAGCTGACCTATGAATATGCGCAATGGGCGCCGACGCCGCGCGTGTTCGAGAATAGCTTCGTCTTCCAGGACGCCAACAACGCCCAGATCTTCCGCACCGGCGGCGGCGCGAACTACCAGGACAAGGGCCAGAAGGGCTGGGGCGCGCAGAACGACTTCACCTTCACCGGCATCTCGGGCCACACCTTCAAGGCGGGCGTGAAGGCCAAGTGGGTGAGCCTCAAGTCGCTGCAGCTCAACAACTACAACCCGGTCTATTTCTACAACACCCAGTATAACGGCGCGACCTGGAACGATGCGACCCCGTACCGGGTGCAGTTCGGCTATGACTCGGGGCTGGGCGGCGATCCGACGGTGAAGTCGGACAATTTCCAGTTCGGCGCCTATATCCAGGACGATTGGGAAGTCACCTCGCGGCTGACGCTCAACCTCGGCCTGCGCTGGGATTACGACCGCACCCCGGCCTATGTGAACTTCGTCACCTCGGCCTCGTCGCTGGCAGCGGTTTCGCCGACCAACTATCCGAACCTGAACAACGCCGACTACAAGATCGCCGACTACATCTCGAACGGGAAGAACCGGAAGACCTTCAAGGGCGCCTGGCAGCCGCGCATCGGCTTCAGCTACAATTTCGATGCCGAGAAGCGCTACACGCTGTTCGGCGGGTTCGGCCGTTCCTACGACCGCAACCAGTTCGACTTCGTCCAGCAGGAAACCCAGGTCGGCTCCTATTCCACCCGTACCTTCAACTTCCTGGTGCCGGGCGACACGCGCAACAACTGCGCGCCGAGCTCGACCTGCGTGGCGTGGAACGCCAATTATCTGACGGCGCAGGGCAGGGCGCAGCTGGTCAGCTCGGTCGGCGCGCTGGGCGGCTCGGAGCTGCGCTTCCTCAAGAACGACCTCAAGGTGCCCTATTCGGACCAGTTCAGCCTCGGCCTGCGCGGCCGCGTGCTGCCGCTGTTCGAGGCGGAGCTGGGCTACAGCCATGTCGAGAGCCATGACGGCTTCGTCTGGCTGCTCGGCAACCGCCGTCCGGACGGCACCTTCTTCGCGCCCACCGGCAACCAGAGCTCGCCCTTCGGCAACGCCCCTCCGGGCCGCGGCTCGATCATCCTGGGCGACAACGGGCTCGAGACCAAGGCGGACTCGGTCTATGTGAAGCTGACCAAGAGCTATTCGGCCAGCTCGCCCTGGAGCCTCAACGCCACCTATACCTATACGGATGCGGTGGAGAACCGGCAGTTCGGCGAGACTTTCTCGCTCGATTACCCGTCGATCAAGGACTATCCGGTGCTCGCCTCGGCCGGCGTGCCGCGGCATCGCTTCGTCGCGGCCGGCAGTGTCGATGCGCCGCTGGGCTTCACCTTCTCGGGCAAGGTGACCCTGTCCTCGGCGCCGTTCGTGAAGGGCTTCTACAACGACACCGCCGGCATCCGCCACATCGCGGTGATCGAGGGCAACAACAAGCAGCCCTTCATCCTCGGCGACCTGTGGGCGCTGCGCCAGGTCGATCTGGCGGCGACCAAGTACATCAAGCTCGGCTTCCTCGGCAATTCGCGGGTCCGGCTGCGCGTCGATGTGCTCAACGTGCTCAACGAGAACAACTACACCACCTATAACAGCAACTTCACCGACACCAATCCGGCGCCGCTGTTCAACCGCGACAACAAGGTGGTCGGCGTAGTCAATGCAGCCGGCAACCCGGTCGACAATGGCCGGTTCGGCGACCTGAGCGGCTTCAGCGTCGGCGGCAATCCGCCGCGGACGTTCAAGTTCTCGGCCGGGTTCAGCTTCTGATCCTGGCTATCTGGCCGCCGCGGGCATGTCTCGCGGCGGCCATACCTACCGACGTATAAGGACCGTCCCGCGACGCCGGGTGTTACGCCCTTGCCGATATCAGCAAGGAGCACGCCATGGCCCGCACCGTCGCCCAAGTCATCATCGAGACTCTCGAGCAGGCGGGCGTCCGCCGCTGCTATGGGGTGCCGGGCGACACGCTCAACTATGTCACCGATGCGATCCGCGAGAGCGGCATCCGCTGGGTCCATGTCCGCCATGAGGAAGCCGGTGGCTTCGCGGCGGGCGCGGAAGCGCTGCTCACCGGCGAGCTCGCCGCCTGTGCCGGCTCCTGCGGCCCCGGCAGCCTCCACTTCATCAACGGCCTGTTCGAAAGCCACCGCAACCGCGCGCCGGTAGTATTGATCGCCAGCCAGATCGTCCGCGACGAGCTCGGCTTCGATTTCCCCCAGGAAGTCGACTTCAAGTCGGTCTATGCCAGCTGCAGCGTGTTCTGCGACGAGATCCGCACACCCGCCCAGGCGCGCCGCATGACCGCGATGGCCGCCCAGGCGGCGCTGGCCAGGAAGGGTGTCGCCGTCCTCATCGTCCCCGCCGACGTCTCCGCGGCAAAGGCGCCCGACGAGCCCGACTTCGCCGTCCACCGCGCCGAGCCGCGCATCCTGCCCTCGGAGGCCGAGCTCGATCGCATCGCCCAGTCGCTCAACGCCGGGGGCAAGGTCGCCATCTATGGCGGTTCGGGCTGCCAGGATGCGCATGACCAGGTCGTGGCGCTGGCGGAAAAGCTCAAGGCGCCGGTCGCCCATACCTCGCGCGCCAAGGACTTCCTCGAACCGCACAATCCCTATGCCGTCGGCATGACCGGCGTGTTCGGCTCGGAAGCCGGCTATGACGCGCTGATGGAATGCGACACGCTGCTGCTGCTCGGCTGCGATTTCGCATGGCGGCAATTCTACCCGTCAAAGGCGACGATCATACAGGTGGACATGGACGGCACCCATCTCGGCCGCCGCCATCCGGTCGACATCGCCGCGGTGGGCAGCGTGCGCGACACGCTCGATGCGCTGCTCCCCCATATAAAGGAACGTGTCGACCGCGCCTTTCTCGATACTTGTCTCGCGCGGCATGAAAAGGCGGTGGCCGGCCAGCGCAAGCATGCCGTGGCGGCGGAGGGAAGGGCGATCCACCCGCAATATCTGACCGAGACGATCGCCCGCCACGCCGCGCCCGACGCAGTGTTCACCGCCGATTGCGGCTCGCCGATGGTCTGGGCGCTGCGCCATGTGCCCGCGACCGGTCGCAACCGCACCGTGATCTCGCTCACCCATGGCACCATGGCCAATGCGATGCCCCAGGCGCTGGGTGCCCAGGCAGCCTATCCCGATCGCCAGGTGATCTCGCTATCGGGGGACGGCGGCATCTCGATGATGCTCGGCGACCTGATGACCGCGATCCAGGAGAAGCTGCCGATCAAGGTGTGCATCTTCAACAATGGCGCGCTCGGCTTTGTCGAGCTCGAGCAGAAGGTCGAGGGGTTGCTCGATGCCTTCACCGACCTGCAGAACCCGGACTTCTCCCGCGTGGCCGAGGCGATGGGTTTCTGGAGCCGGCGCGTGGAGAAGAGCGGGGACGTGGAAGACGCCGTGCGCCAATGGCTGGCCGAGCCGGGCCCGGCGCTGCTCGATGTCGTCACCGATCGCTTCGAGCTGGTGATGCCGCCCAGGATCGAGGCGGCGCAGATATTCGGCACCGCACTCTATTCGGCCAAGGCCGTGCTGGCCGGGCGCGGGGACGAAGCGTTCGAACTGGTACGCGGCGCCGTTTCCTGATTCCGGCGCGCGAAGCATCGCATCCGGGGCGGGAAGGCAGGGAAAGGCGCCTGATTC
>NZ_JASATQ010000101.1:0-11421 GCF_038440415.1 Sphingomonas sp. OTU376
CACGCCCTTGATCGCGTTGCGGCTGGCGATGCCGATGACGGGCATGATCATCAGCGCCAGGGTCACGCCGCCCACCAAGGCGGCCGAGGCAAAAATCATTAACTTCTTTGTGACCTTACCTCTCTCCCACCCCCCCCCCTCCCCCCCCTACCCGCTTGGGCGGGGTGCGCGGTGGCCCCCCGGCCACATTCCATCCCGCAAAAAGGGGATTTGGCCGCGCTCAGCCGCCGCGCTGGCGGCAGCCGTCGAACTGGCCGCGCTTGCAGATCGGGTAGCTTTCCTTCGGTGCCGGCGGCGGGAAGGCCTGGGTTGGCGTCTGGGTGCTCGGCACGAACACCACCTGGGTGCCCGGCGGCGGCGTGGTGCCGGTGCTGAACAGCGGCGCGGCTGGCGCATAGCCGCCGAGCTTGCTCGCGTCGTTGTTGGTCGGGGATTCGGCCTTCTGCGCCGAAGTCTGTGCCTGCGCGGCGCCGGCGACCAGCGTCAGCGCGGCTGCCATGACAAGGAGCTTCATGGGGTGCGTCTCCTGAAACCGGGCGAGATCGTTACGCCCGGTTCCAGCAACGCGAGGGGGAGGGGTTGGTTTCGTTAAATCGGGTTCATGTGGAAGGGCTCTCCTCCGCACACCCGCCGTCATCCCCGCGCAGGCGGGGATCCATTCTGGCTGGCTTGTCGAAAGAAGCGCCGCGTCAGTGCCAATGGATTCCCGCCTGCGCGGGAATGACGAAGTGAGGAGTCGGGAAAAGAGCCGCACGAGATCCCGGCTTTCGCCGGGATGACGGCTATTCCTCAATTCCCCGCGTCGAGCGCGTACCCGGCCGAGCGCACCGTCCGGATGATGTCCGGCCGGTTGCCATGGTTGATCGCCTTGCGCAGGCGGCGGATGTGGACGTCCACCGTGCGGCTCTCGATGTCGCTGTCATGCCCCCACACCGCGTCGAGCAGCCGCTCGCGCGAGAACACCCAGCCCGGATGCTCGAGGAAGTGCTTGAGCAGGCGGAACTCGGTCGGCCCCAGCTGCACCACTTCGCCGCCGCGGCGGACCTTGTGGCCCACCGTGTCCATCTCGATGTCCGAATAGGTCAGCGCCTCGCCGGCCAGCGCCGGGCGCACGCGGCGCAGCACCGCGCCGACCCGGGCGACGAGCTCGCGCGGGGAGAAGGGCTTGGTGACGTAATCGTCCGCCCCGGTCTCGAGCCCGCGCACGCGATCCTCTTCCTCGCCGCGCGCGGTGAGCATGATGATCGGCACGTTCGCCGTCTCGGGCATGCGGCGCAGGCGCCGGCAGACCTCGATCCCGCTCAGCCCCTCGACCATCCAGTCGAGCAGCACGATGTCGGGCGTCGCTTCCTTGGCGAGGAGCAGGGCTTCCTCGCCGTCGGGCGTGTGCTTCACCTCATAATCTTCACGCTTGAAATGATAGGCGACCAGTTCCGCAATCGCGGCGTCGTCCTCGACGAGAAGCATCTTCACTCGGGCCATATGTTCCCCAATCCGCTCAGTTCGTCCCGGCCGCGCCGGTCTCGCGCTCGGCCATGTATTCGCCTGTCGCCGCGAAATAGACCATCTCGGCCACATTGGTTGCGTGGTCGCCGATCCTCTCCAGGTTCTTCGCCACGAACAGCAGGTGCGCCACCTGGCTGATCGTCTTCGAATTCTCGACCATGAACGTCACCAGCGTCCGGAAGATCGAGTCGTAGAAATCGTCGAGCGCGTTGTCGCGGGCGCAGATCCGCACCGCGGCCTCGGCATCGCGGGCCGAAAAGGCGTCGAGCACGTCGTGCACCATGTCCGCGGCCAGCTGGCCCATCGACGGCAGGATCGAGACGACCTCGATCCGCTCCTCGCCCTCGGCATGGATCAGCGGCACGCGCTTGGCGATGTTCTTGGCATAGTCGCCGATCCGCTCGATCACCGCGGCGATCTTGAGCGCGGCGATCACTTCGCGCAGATCGTCGGCCATCGGGGCGCGCAGCGCGATCACGCGGACGACGAGCTTTTCCAGCTCGGCCTCGATCGCGTCGATCTGCTTGTCCTTCTTGCGTACTTCGTCGGCCAGCTCGGCATCGCCGCGCGACAGCGCCAGCATCGCGTCCTCGATCGCCTGCTCGGCGAGCCCGCCCATCTGCGAGATCAGCGCGCGCAGTTGCCCGATGTCCTGATCGAACGCCTTTACCGTATGTTCCTGGCCGGTCGACATAATGGGTACTCCTAGCCGTACCGGCCGGTGATGTAATCCTTCGTCCGCTCCTGCTTCGGCGCGGTGAAGATATTGTCGGTGTCCCCATATTCGACCAGCTGGCCGAGATGGAAGAAGGCGGTCTTCTGGCTGACGCGTGCCGCCTGCTGCATGTTGTGCGTCACGATCACGATCGCATAGCGCCCCTTGAGCTCGTGGATCAGCTCCTCGATCTTCGCGGTGGCGATCGGATCGAGCGCCGAGCAGGGCTCGTCCATCAGGATCACTTCGGGGTCCACGGCAATCGCGCGGGCGATGCACAGCCGCTGCTGCTGGCCGCCCGAAAGCGCGGTGCCGCTGTCGTTCAGCCGGTCCTTCACTTCGTCCCACAGGCCGGCGCGGCGCAGCGACTGCTCGACGATCCCGTCCAGCGCGCCCTTCGAAGCCGCCAGCCCGTGGATGCGCGGGCCATAGGCGACATTCTCGTAGATCGACTTGGGGAAGGGGTTGGGCTTCTGGAACACCATGCCGACCCGGGCGCGCAGCTGCACCACGTCCATGTCCGACGAATAGATGTCCTCGCCGTCCAGCGTGATCTCGCCGGTCACCCGCGCGCTCGGGATGGTGTCGTTCATCCGGTTGAGCGTGCGCAGGAAGGTCGACTTGCCGCAGCCCGACGGGCCGATGAACGCCGTCACATGATCCATGTCGACATCGATCGAGACGTCGCGGATCGCCTGCTTGTCGCCATAGGACACGCTGACGCCGCGCGCGGACATCTTGTGCGGGGCAGGGTGGGCGTCGGTCATCACCAGCGGGTCTCGAATTTGTTGCGAAGATAGATGGCGAGCCCGTTCATGGCGAGCAGGAACACCAGCAGGACAAGGATCGCGGCGCTGGTCTTCTCGACGAAGCCGCGGCTGACTTCGTCGGACCA
This sequence comes from Sphingomonas sp. OTU376, assembly GCF_038440415.1. NCBI lineage: Bacteria > Pseudomonadati > Pseudomonadota > Alphaproteobacteria > Sphingomonadales > Sphingomonadaceae > Sphingomonas > Sphingomonas sp. OTU376. Next base: position 3,117 of record NZ_JASATQ010000101.1, read on the forward strand.
CAGGAAGATCTGGACGGGCAGCACGGTGGCGGGGTCGGTGAAGCCGCCCGGCGGGGTGACGATGAAGGCGCGCATGCCGATCAGCAGCAGCGGCGCGGTCTCGCCCAGCGCACGCGCCATGCCGATGATCGTGCCGGTCAGGATGCCGGGCATGGCGAGGGGGAGGACATGGTGGAACACCACCTGGATCCGGCTCGCCCCGATGCCCAGCGCGGCGTCGCGGATCGACGGCGGCACGCCCTTGATCGCGTTGCGGCTGGCGATGACGATGACGGGCATGATCATCAGCGCCAGGGTCACGCCGCCCACCAAGGCGGCCGAGCGCGGCAGCAGCGGCCCCACCCGCATCCCGAACAGGCTCCAGCTGCCCAGGAACACCGCCAGCCCGAGCAGGCCGAAGATGATCGAGGGCACCGCCGCCAGGTTGTTGATCGAAACCTCGATCAGGTCGGTCCAGCGGTTCTTCGGCGCATATTCCTCGAGATAGATCGCCGAGAGCACCCCGATCGGGAAGGCGATCAGGAAAGTCACCGCCATGGTCAGCAGCGATCCCTTGAACGCCCCCCAGATGCCCACCGCCACCGGATCGGTCGAATCCGATTCGCTGAAGAAGCCGGCGTTGAACCCGGTGTGGAGCTTGCCCGCGGCATTGAGCTTGCGTGCCAGCGGTGCCGCGGCGGCATCATTGCCGCGCAGCCCCTGCTCGACCTGGGTCGAGGCCGGCACCCAGAGCAGCTTCTTCTGATGGAGCAGCGAGGGATCGGCCTTGAGCGCCTCGCGCACCTTGAGCCAGGCGGCATCGGACAGCACCGGCACGCTCTGCGGCCCATAAGCGGCGAGCGCGGCGTTGGAGACCTTGTCCTCCAGTTCCGCCCCGGCCAGCGCCAGATTGGCGCCCGGGGTGGAGAGCTGGGCGGGATCGATCTTCATCGCCATCGCCGGGAAGTCGAGCGGCAGCGCGATCTCGGTGCGGGTGAAGCCGCGCCAGCCATTGGTCACCATGGTGAACAGCAGGAAGGCGAGGAAGGCGGCCGACAGGATCACCGCCATCATCCCGAACAGCTTGAAGCGCCGCTCGCGCGCATAGCGCCGGCGGATGCGCTTCTGCATCGCCGCGGTCTTCCAGTCGGTCGGCGCGCGGGACGGCACGGCCTCGAGGGCGGGCTTATTCATAGGCCTCCCGGTATTTCTTCACGACGCGCAGCGCGACGATGTTGAGCAGCAGCGTGATGACAAAGAGCGTCAGGCCCAGCGCGAACGCCGCCAGCGTCTTCGGGCTGTCGAACTCGGCCTCGCCGGTCAGCAGGTCGACGATCTGCTTGGTGACGGTGGTCGCGCTCTCGAACGGGTTGAGCGTGATGTTGGCGGCACCGCTGGCGGCCATCACCACGATCATCGTCTCGCCGATCGCGCGGGATACGGCGAGCAGCACGCCCGCGACCACGCCGGGCAGCGCGGCGGGCAGCAGCACCCGCGAGATCGTCTCGCTATGCGTCGCGCCCATCGCCAGGCTGCCGTCGCGCATCGCGGTCGGCACCGCGGCGATCGAGTCATCGGCCATCGAGGAGACGAACGGGATGATCATCACGCCCATCACCAGACCCGCTGCCAGCGCGCTCTCGGACGAAGCGAAGGGCATGCCGAGATGCACCGCCAGGTCGCGCACCGCCGGCGCCACGGTCAGCGCGGCGAAATAGCCATAGACCACCGTCGGCACGCCCGCGAGCATCTCCAGCGTCGGCTTCATCCAGGCGCGCACCCGGGGGGCGGCATATTGGGTCAGATAGATCGCGCTCATCAGCCCGAAGGGGATGGCGACCAGCATCGCGATCACCGCGCCGATGAAGAAGGTCCCCCAGAACAACGGCACCGCGCCCAGTGACTTGCCGGGGTTCGACGCCTCGATCACCTGCGGGCTCCAATGCGTGCCGAACAGGAAGTCGGTGATCGGCACCTGCTCGAAGAAGCGCAGCGATTCCCACAGCAGCGACAGGAAGATGCCCAGCGTGGTCAGGATCGCGATCAGCGAGGCGACCAGCAGGAGCAGCATCACGATCCGCTCAACCTGGCTGCGCGCCTTCAGCTGCGCGCGGATCCGCGACCAGGCGAACAGCCCGCCGGCAAAGGCGAGCAGGATCGCCATCGCGCTGCCCATCCAGTTGTAGCGGTTCTCCGCCGCGCGGGTCGCCGGGGCGAGCTCGGCGGCCAGCGGATCGAACGCCTTGGCGTCCGGGTCCTCGGCCACGCGCTTCGCCTCGGCGAGCAGCGCGTCGCGCTCGAACTCGAACTGGGGCAGCTGCTTCGCCGCCGGATGCTCCAGCACCGCGTCGCGCACCAGGCTCGGCGAGAGCGAGGCCCAGACCGCGACGAACAGCAGGGCGGGCAGCACCGCCCAGGTCGCGACATACCAGCCATGCTGCGAGGGCAGCGAATGGAGCCGCTTGGCGCCGCCGCGATCGATCCGCTGGGCGCGGGCGCGGCCGGTCAGCCAGCCGATCAGGCCAAGCCCGGCGATCAGGAAGAGGAGGGCGAGCGGGTTCATCAGTGCAGCCCCGCCGGATCGAGCGGCGTGCGCTGCTCGAGGATCGCCAGCGCGTGCGCGCGCACCGCGTCCGGCGCCGGGATCAGCCCGCGCCGCGAGAGCTTGCCGCCCGGGTTCCACATCGTGCTGTAGAGCTTCAGGAAGTCGGCCAGCCCCGGAACTGCGCGCAGGTGGCGCTTCTTCACATAGAGGAACAAAGGCCGCGCGCCCGGATAGCTGCCATCGGCGATCGTCGCATAGCTCGGCGCCACGCCGTCGATCGGCACGCCGTGCAGCCGGTCGGCATTCTCCTCGAGATAGGAATAGCCGAACACGCCGATCGCATTGGGGTTCTGCGCCAGCCCCTGGACGATCAGATTATCGTTCTCGCCCTTGTCGATGTACGGGCCATCGTCGCGGATGCGCTTGCAGCGATTGTCGTACGGGCTGGTGTCCTTCGCCGTCTTCATCGCGTGGACGGCGGGATCGGCCTCAGCGCAGCCCGGCTCCATCACCAGCTCGACCAGCGCGTCGCGGGTGCCGCTGGTCGAGGGCGGGCCCATCACCTGGATCGGGATCGCGGGCAGCGACGGGTTCACGTCGCGCCAGGTCCGCGCCGGGTTGCTGTCCTTGCCGAACGGATGCGCCGCCAGCGCCAGATACACGTCCTTCTTGCTGAGCGTCAGCTTCGGGCCGTTGTTCGCCTCGGCCAGCGCGACTCCGTCGATGCCGATCTGCACCTCGATGATCTCGCCCACGCCGTTGCGCTGGCAATCGGCATATTCGGTCTTCTTGATCCGGCGCGAGGCGTTGGCGATGTCCGGGAACTGCCAGCCCACGCCCTCGCAGAAGCGCTTCAGCCCCGCGCCCGTGCCGATCGATTCGACCACCGGCGCGCGGTGCCCGCTGCCCTGGTTGACGAACGCCTCGGCCACCGCCGTGGTGAAGGGATAGACCGTCGACGAGCCGACCACGCGGATCTCCCGCGCGCTGTTGCCGTTGCAGGCAGTCAGCGTCAGCGCGGTCGCCACGAGTGCAAGCCTGCCGAAAATGTCTCGTCTCCCGGGAACGGCAAGAAGGGGGCGAGAATCGCCCTGCGGTTCGCCCTGCCTCTGTTGCAGTACGGTTACGGCTTTATGACAGCGGCCAAGGGAAGCAGCACGCTCACCGTGGTTCCCTTGCCGACCACGCTGGCGATGTCGAAGCGCCCGCGGTGCCGCTCGACGATATGCTTGACGATCGAGAGGCCCAGGCCCGTGCCGCCGATCGTCCGGCTGCGGCCGGCATCGACGCGGTAGAAGCGCTCGGTGAGGCGGGGCAGGTGCTCGGGCGGGATGCCGTCGCCCTGGTCGGTCACGCTGAGGCGCACCATCGAATCGCCCTCGGGCAACAGGCTTACGAGGATCGGCGTTCCCTCGCGGCCGTACTTCATCGCATTGCCGATGACGTTGTGGAGCAGCTGGCTGAGCTGCGAGGCATCGCCGCGCACCGGCCCGGTCTCGGCGATCTCGGTCACCACATCGCCCGCGCGCGGCACGCCCGAAAGCTCGAGGCACACTTCGTCGATCAGCTCGCCCAGCGCGACGGGATCGTCGGGCGCGCGATATTTCTCCGCCTCGATCCGGCTCAGCGAGATCAGATCGTCGATCAGCCGCTGCATCCGGCGTGCCTCGCCGTGCATGATCTTGAGGAACCGCTCGCGCAGCCCCGGATCCTCGCCCGCGCCATCCTCCAGCGTCTCGACATAGCCGAGCAGCGAGGCGAGCGGGGTGCGCAGCTCGTGGCTGGCATTGGCGACGAAGTCGACGCGGATCCGCTCGGTGGCATAGCTACCGGTGCGGTCGACCAGATGGACGATCCGCCGTCCGTCGGCGAGCGTCGTCACCCGCATCTCCCAGCGCTGGTCCCGCGTGCCCAGGCCCACCAGGTGGATCGGTGCCGCGCTGCCCGGATCGCTCGGGTTCATCAGCCGCTCGGCGGCGGCGGGGTGGCGAATGGCCACCCGAACATCCTCGCCCAGGATATGCTGGCCGAGCAGGGTGCGGGCAGGCGGATTGGCGGCGGTCACGCGGCGCTCGGCGATCAGCAGCACCGGCTCGGCGATCGCATCGAGCACTTCGGCAATGCCCGGATCCTCGCTCGCCGCCGGGGCGGCATCGGGCGGACCGTCCTGGTCGCCACCGGCCGTCGCCACCAGCACGGCGGCCACGCCGCACACCAGCATGATCAGGCTGGTCTGCACGTCGCCGTTGAGCAACAGCCCCGCCAGCGCGCCCGCGGCAGCGATGCCGAGCGCCACAAGCGCCTTGATACCGGAGGAATAGGGCATGAGCCGCCTTACTAGGGGCGGGGCGAAGATTCGTCACCCGCGATTATTGCCGCGATTATTGCCGATGCGCCCTCTATTCCATCGTTCCCGCACTCCAGCTTCGTCATCCCCACCCCTTTTCACCGTCATCTCCGCGAAGGCGGAGATCCATTCTGGCCGGCTTCTCGAACGGAGCCGCGACGGCAGCGGCAATGGATTCCCGCCTTCCGCGGGAATGACGAGGGTGTTGGGACGGCCTGTCCCACAATTTACGATTGCGAAACGCCACCGGGCGCAGGACAATGCATCATGGCAGACGAAGCACAGGGTCCGAAGGCAAGCCGACGCGCACTGATGCTCGGCGCGGCGAGTGCGTCCGCGATCGTCTCGATCCGCCCCGCGCTGGCGCAGACCAATGCCTCGGTGATGAACTGCGAGATCCCGGTCCCCGATCCGGGCCGCGCCGGCCAATATGTCGCGGCCGACGGCAAGCTGGTCCCCGCGGGCACCCAGGGCGCCTTCCCGGCGGCGGGCCGGCCGTTCAAGGCGGCCGAGGTCAAGAACGCGCTCAACGGCGGCACTCTGCCCGGCACCACCTATGAGCAGAGCCGCGCCTACACCAATTACATCCGCCGCCTGCAATCGGGCACCAGCGGCTTCACCTGCTTCGCCTCGCTGCAAATGCCGCGCGGTTGAGGCCGTGGCATTCCCGGTTCCCGTCATCCCGGCGAAAGCCGGGATCTCAGGCGAAGGCGCGGGGAAGGAGCCGCACGAGATCCCGGCTTTCGCCGGGATGACGAATGGGGCGTGAGATGACGGTCCTCTACCGCGCCGCCGCGCCCGAAACCCTCCGCATCGTCCCCCTCGACGCGCTCACCCTGATCTACCACCGCGCCTCGGGCATCACCCATGTCGTCGACGCGCCGGTACCCGAGCTGCTCGAAGCGCTCACCCCCGAGCCCCGGACCCTCGACCAGCTCCTCGCCAACCTCACCGAGCGCTACGACCTGCTCGACGCCGATCCCGCCGCGCTGGCGATCCGCCTCGACGAGCTTGTCCAGGCCGGGCTGGTCGAGCGGCTGTGAGGCACATCGTCCATCTCCGGATCGGCCCCGCCGCCTTCCGCATCGGCAGCCACTGGCGCGCGCCGATCGCCGCGCTGGAGGACCTGTACCGCGATTACCCGAAGCCCGAGATCCCGGATTTCAACGTCCACCTCTTCGCCGCCCGCCCGTGGCGCAGATATCTCCGCCCCGCGGTCCATATCGGCGGGGACTTCACCATTCCCGATGCCGCGCCGCTGCCGCTTGCCCAGGGCCTGCTCGCCGCCGAGATGGGGATGAACCTGCAGATGGCGCTCGCCCAGCGGCGCTACCTGCTGCTGCACGCATCCGCGGTTGAAAGGGACGGGAAGGCGGTGCTGATGACCGGCATCTCCGGCGCTGGCAAGTCCACCCTCGCGGCGCTGCTGATGGCGCGGGGCTGGCGGCTGATGGGCGATGAGTTCGTACTGATCGATCCACGAACCGGTGCGGCGCATGCCTTTCCGCGCCTGATCAGCCTGAAGAACGAAGCGATCGGCGTGGCGCAGGCCGCGCACCCGCAGGGCCGGTTCGGGCCGCTGCTCGCCGGCACGCCCAAGGGCGATATCCGCCATCTCGTCCCCGATGCCCGCGCCATCGCCGCGATGGCCGAGCCCGCGCAACCCACGCTGATCCTCTTCCCGCGCTTCGGCTTCGACACCGCCGAGCGCCCGGTGCTGCCCAGCGAAGCATTCGTCCGGCTGACCCAGGCCTCGACCAATTACGTCCACCTGGCGGAGCGCGGTTTCGATGCGCTCACCCGGCTCGTCCAGTCGGTCCCGGCGCGCGCAATAGACTATCCGGACACCGAAGCTGGCATTGCCCTGGTCGAGGGGCTCGCATGAACCCCGGCTGGCGCCTTGCGACCATACTCCGCGAGCCCTCCGCTTCGCTCACCTTCTCGGCGAAAGAGTGGACCGAACTCTTCGCCGTAGCCCGTGCAGAGCAGATGGCTGGCACGCTCGCGCACCGTTTGCATGGCCTGGTGCTACCCGCCCGGATAAAGCGTCTGGTCGAGGATGCGCTCGCCTCGTCCGAGCAGGTCCGCATGGCCGCCCTCTGGGAAGCCGAGATGGCCCGTCGCGCGCTCGCCCCGCTGGGCGTGCCGGTGGTGCTGCTCAAGGGCACTGCCTTTGCCGCCGCCGGCCTGTCGCCGAGCGCGGGCCGCAATATCGGCGATCTCGATATTCTCGTGCCGCGCGAGAGCCTTGGCGAGGTGGAGGCCGCGCTGATGGCCGCCGGCTGGGAATGGGTGAAGCCCGATCCCTATGACGATGCCTATTATCGCCGCTGGATGCACGAGCTGCCCCCGCTGATCCATCATGAACGGGATCGCATGATCGACGTCCACCACACGATCCTGCCGCTGACCGCGAAGATAACCCCGGACGCGGCCGGCCTGATCGCGGCCAGCGAACCGCTCGAAAACGGCCTGCGCATACTTTCGCGTCCGGATGTGCTGGTCCACGCCGTCGCCCATCTCCTGGCGGACGGCGATCTGGCGGGCGGAATGCGCAACCTTTGGGACTTTCACTGTCTGGTACGGGATGGTGGCACCGAAGGCCTGCTGGAGCGCGCCCGCCACCACGGCCTGGCCCGTGAAATGGCCCGCGCACTGCGCCTCAGCCATGCCCTCTACGGCACCGAAGTTCCTTCGGAATACCAGCGGCTTGGGCTGGCCGATCGCCTCTATCTCCGCCGCCTCACCGCGCGTGACGGCTGGGGCCGCCAGACCCGCAGGCCGCTGCGCATGGCCTTCTATGTCCGCAGCCACTGGCTCCGCATGCCGCCGCTGATGCTCGCCCGCCACCTCTGGACCAAATACCGCAAGGGCTATCGCCCGGTCGGCTGAACGCATTGAAACGAAACGGGAACAAATCCTTGTGATGTAGGCGATCGCAGCCTATCCTCCGCGGCGTTCAGCAGGAGGGGTTTCGATGTTCCGCAAGGTCGCTTTCACCATGTACCCGGTCATCGATCTCGACCGCGCCCGCAATTTCTACGAGAACGTCCTCGGCCTGCCGGCGAGCAACGCCGCCTATGGCATTCCCTGGGTGGAATATGACCTGCCCGGCGGCGGCTGCCTCGGCATCACCACGGTCACCGGCAACAAGCCCTCGGCCGATTCCGGCGGCACCATCGCCTTCGAGGTCGAGGACCTCGACGCGCTCTGCGCCGATCTCGAGGCCAAGGGCGTCACCTTCAAGACCGACCTGATCCACTCGCCCGTCTGCCGGATGCGCGTGATCGAGGACAGCGAAGGCAATGGCGTACTGCTCCACCAGCTGAAGAATCGTACCTGATTCCTTCTTGCTCCCCTCCCTGCAAGGGAGGGGGTGGGGGTGGGTTGGGGGGGGCGGGGGGCGGGCGGGGCGCCGGCGCGGCCCGGCCGGG
>NZ_JASATQ010000102.1:0-11351 GCF_038440415.1 Sphingomonas sp. OTU376
TTACCCCCCCCCCCCCCCCCCCCCCCCCCCCCCCCCCCCCCGGGGGGGCCCAGGGTTTCTCTGCCGTGTCGCTTGTGACCCTGGGCCCCGGCTTTCGCCGGGGAACTCAAGTGAAGCCAGCTGCGCATTCCGATCTCCGTTGTAGTCCGGAACGTCGCATGGCAGCCTGTCCGCCATGCCCGCCGCCCGGTCGCTCCGCACTGGCCCCGCCGCCCGCACCGCCGGCAAGCGCGGTTTCGCGAAGCGCGTCCTCAGCTTCGCGAAACGCGCACTTCCCCAAAAGCCGGTGCCGGGCTTCCCGCTGCTCTGGATCGCCTGCCTCGCCGCGGCCGCGCTGATGACCGTCACCGGCGGCTTCGGCACCGCGCGACTGCCGCTCCACACCCGCGCCGCCTTCTGGCTGCTGCTGATGGGCTGGAACGCGCTCAAATGGCAGCTGCTCTTCGCCTGGGGCGTCCGCAAGCCGACCGACTGGCCGCGCATCTCGCTGCTCGGCACGATCCCGCTCAACCTGCCCTTGCCCTTCGAGATCTGGGCCTGTGGCCGGCTGGTCGGCGTCAGCATGCAGGCGATGCCGCTCGACGTATGGGGCAGGGCGGCGGCGATCAGCGCGGTGATCTTCACTGTCTGCTCGGCGGTCGCCTGGATATTGCTGCGCCGGATGCGCCCGGTCCGCGCCCAGACCGGCCTGCTCGCCCGCGCCCGCATCGCCGCCTGCGATCTCGCCGCCATCGAAGCCGAAGACCATTATTGCCGCATCCACCGCCGCGACGGCACCAGCGCGCTGCTCCACTACCGCTTCGGCGATGCGCTCGAGGAAGTCGCCGGCATCGACGGCCTCCAGGTCCATCGCGGCGCCTGGGTCGCGGCGGAAGCAGTCGAAAGCGCCGAGCGCGACGGCCGCAAATGGCGCCTGCTGCTCGCCGGCGGCGGCAGCGTGCCGGTCAGCGCCACCTATGCGGCGGACGCGCGGGCGCGGGGGTGGTTGCGGGCCCGGGGGTAGTTACGGGCGAAGTGTGGGCGCCGTTTGATCGTCCCGGGCGATCAGTCCGCGCCGGCGCAGCCAGCCTTCTCCCCAGCCGCGAAGGTCCAGGAGGATCGGCTCCAGGGAGCGCCCCTCCTCGGTAATCGAATAGTCCACCCTTGGCGGCACGACGGCATAGACGGTCCTCTCCACCAGCCCATCCGCCTCCAGCTCCCGCAGCTGCTTGATCAGCAGCCGTTGCGAACAGTCGCCCAGCTCGCGCTTGAGCGCGTTGAAGCGCATCGTCCCCTTCATCAGATGGTACAGGATCATGCCTTTCCACTTCCCGCTGATCAGGTTCAGCGTGGCGTACATGGTGCAGCCGGGCACCTGATCATAATCGTGCAGCTTGGGCATGGCGAAGGCGGCCTTACAGTATACTTTTGAGCAGTATATGCTTTCGATTACCGTATTTTCAATTCAGCCTGCACTCTCAAATGGGCGTTCGAACGCGCCGTCCCGGTGCGTGATCTGGAGACGCCAATGCCCCGCATCGTACGCTTTCATGAATATGGCCCCGCAGATGTCCTGCGGATCGAAACGGTCGAGGTGACCGCGCCGGCGGCCGACGAGGTGCAGATCGCCGTGCGCGCGATCGGGCTCAACCGCGCCGAAGTGATGTTCCGCAACGGAGCCTATCTGCAGGAAGCGAATTTTCCTTCGCAGCTCGGCTATGAGGCTGCCGGTACGGTGAAGCGGGTCGGCGCGGACGTGACGGACTTCGCGGAAGGGGATGCGGTCAGCGTCATCCCCACGCTCGATATGTCGCGCTGGCCCACCTACGGCGAAGTCATCAACATTCCCGCCCGTCATGTCGTGAAGCATCCGGTTGGCCTGCCGTTCGAAAAGGCCGCTGCGGCGTGGATGCAATATGTCACTGCCTGGGGCGCCCTCATCGACCAGGCAAGGCTCGCCGCGGGCGATTTCGTGATCGTCTCTGCCGCATCCAGCAGTGTCGGCATCGCGGCCTTCCAGGTCGCCCGGAGCGTCGGTGCTACGGTGATCGCAACCACCCGGACCGGCGCCAAGGTGCAGGCGCTGCGCGAGGCGGGCGCGCATCATGTGATCGCGACGGCCGAGGAAGACCTGGCCGCGCGCGTGCGGGAGATCACTGGCGGCAAGGGCGCGCGCGTCGTCTTCGATCCGATCGGAGGTCCGGCCATCGCGCAGCTCGCGGAATGTATGGCGGTTGGCGGCATCCTGCTGGAATATGGCGCGCTCAGTCCTGATGCGGGCCCGTTTCCGCAGTTCGCCGTACTCGGGAAGAGCCTGACGCTGAAGGGCTATCTCTATACCGAGATCGTCGGTGACGACGCGGCCCTGGCGCGCGCGAAGGCGTTCATCGTCGAAGGGCTGGAAACCGGCAGGCTCGATCCGCTGGTCTCGCGAACCTTCCCGTTCGATCGGATCCAGGATGCCACCCGTTTCCTCGAATCCAACGCGCAGATCGGCAAGATCGTCGTCACGCTGGATTGATGGGGCGTTGGCCCGGGTTCGGCGTCGGTGCGTCGAGCCCGGGCCACGAGATCAATCCCGGCAATAGCCTTCGCCGGTCTTCACCGTCAGGCAGTCCTTCTTGCCCGCCAGGTATTTGAGCCCGGTCGCGTCGCCGTCGCTCGGGTGCAGGGTGAAGTCGCCGTCCGGCCGCTCGAAGGAGATACCCTCGCTCGATCCCTTGCCGTCAAAGCTTCCCTTGTCGTCGAGCGTGTACTGCATCTCCAGCTTGTACATGCCCGGGTCCTTGGCCTTGGACACGACCAGATAGGTGCCTTCCACGCCCTTCCAGCGGCCGACCCAGTCGTCGCGGTCCACCGGCTTGGCGCTCACTTCGTTCTTCAGGCTGGAAGCGCCTTCGCTCACCGCATTGGCGAACGAATCGCCCACCGCCACCGCGGCATTGCCCGCGGTTTCGGTGGCATTGGCGGTCGCGTCCGCCGCCTTGTCGGCGGTGTTGCACGCGGCGAGCGCCAGCGCGGGCGCCAGGATCAGCAGCGCGCGCATCAGCGAGTCGCCTCGTCGATCGCATTGCCTACATGCTCGGCGCGGTTGCCGATGTCGCTCGCGGTGTTGTCGAACGCATCGCCGGCATCGTCCGCGGCATTGCTCAGCGTGTCGCCCATGTCGTTCACGCTGTTCTCCAGCGAGTCGCCGGTGCGGTCGAGCGAATTGCTCAAATTGCTCTCCGCGCTCGGCGAACAGGCGGCAACACCCAGGGCCAGTGCCGGAAGCAGGGCGAAAATCGTCTTGCGCATCTTTCTCTCCGAATAGTCGGTCTAGCCAGCACGGTCCTTGCGGCGTAGGGGAGCGCGCATGTCGCACCGCATCGCTATCGCTTCGGACCATGCCGCCTACGCCATGAAGGCAGAACTCGCCGAATGGTTGCGTAACGAAGGGCATGAAGTGCTCGATCTCGGGACCAACGGACCCGAGAGCGTCGATTATCCCGACTATGGCTATCGTCTCGCCAAGGCGATCGAGGATGGCCAGGCCGACAAGGGCGTTGCGCTCTGCGGCTCGGGCATCGGCATCTCGATCGCGGTGAACCGCAACCCGCATGCCCGCTGCGCGCTCGTCTCCGAGCCGCTTTCGGCCAGCCTTGCGCGCCAGCATAACGATGCCAATGTCGTGGCCCTCGGCGCCCGCCTTGTCGGCATCGAGATGGCCAAGGCCTGCATCACGACTTTCCTCGCAACCGAGTTTCTCGGCGACCGCCACCAGCGTCGGGTCGAAAAGCTCAGCCATCCTGAAGGGACCCATGCATGAGCACCAACCCCGTGAACCTCGGCGCGCAGCCTGATGGCTATTTCACCCGCTCGCTTGCCGAGGCGGATCCGGCGGTCTTCGCCGGCGTGCAGCACGAGCTGAAGCGCGAGCAGTATCAGATCGAGCTGATCGCCTCGGAGAACATCGTCTCCAAGGCGGTGCTCGAAGCCCAGGGCTCGGTCTTCACCAACAAGTACGCCGAGGGCTACCCGGGCAAGCGCTATTACCAGGGCTGCCACCCGTCGGACGAAGTCGAGCAGCTGGCGATCGATCGCGCCAAGCAGCTGTTCGGCTGCGAGTTCGCCAATGTGCAGCCGCATTCGGGCGCGCAGGCGAACGGCGCCGTCATGCTGGCGATGGTCAAGCCCGGCGACACGATCATGGGCCTCAGCCTCGATTCGGGCGGCCACCTCACCCACGGCGCCCGCGCCGCGATGTCGGGCAAGTGGTTCAATGCGGTCCAGTACGGCGTCACGCCCGACACCCACCTGATCGACTATGATCAGGTCGCCAAGCTCGCCCGCGAGACCCAGCCCAAGCTGATCATCACCGGCGGCTCGGCCTATCCGCGCCATATCGATTTCGCCAAGTTCCGCGCGATCGCGGACGAAGTCGGCGCGATCTTCATGGTCGACATGGCCCATTTCGCCGGCCTGGTCGCCGGCGGCGTCCACCCGACGCCGTTCGGCCACGCCCATGTCGTCACCACCACCACCCACAAGACGCTGCGCGGCCCGCGCGGTGGCGCGGTGTTCACCAATGACGAGGCGATCGCCAAGAAGATCAACTCGGCGGTGTTCCCGGGCCTGCAGGGCGGCCCGCTGATGCACGTCATCGCCGCCAAGGCGGTTGCGTTCGGCGAAGCGCTCCAGCCCGAGTTCAAGGGCTACGCGGCGGCGATCGTCGAGAATGCCAAGATCCTCGCGGCCACGCTCAAGGAGCGCGGCGCGGCGGTGGTCTCGGGCGGCACCGACACGCATCTCGCGCTGATCGACCTGACGCCGCTGGGCGTGACCGGCAAGGACGCCGACGAGGCGCTCGAGCGCGCGGCGATCACCTGCAACAAGAACGGCATCCCCAACGATCCGCTGCCGCCGGTCAAGACCAGCGGCATCCGCGTCGGCTCGCCGGCGGGCACCACCCGCGGCTTCGGCCCGGCGGAGTTCCGCGAGATCGGCAACATGGTTGCCGACGTGCTCGACGGCCTCAAGAAGAATGGCGAGCAGGGCGACGCCCAGGTCGAGCAGAATGTCCGCGAGCGTGTCCGCGCGCTGTGCGAGCGCTTCCCCATCTATCCGGAGCTCTAAGGATTGCGCTGCCCCTTCTGCGGACATGAAGACAGCCAGGTAAAGGACAGCCGCCCCACCGAAGACGGGGCGGCGATCCGTCGCCGGCGCCAGTGCGAGGCCTGCGCCGCGCGCTTCACCACGTTCGAGCGCATCCAGCTGCGCGAGCTGACCGTCCTCAAGTCCGAGGACAAGCGCGAGCCGTTCGATCGCGACAAGCTGGTCCGCTCGATCTCGGTCGCCACCCGCAAGCGGCCGGTCAACGGCGTGCAGATCGAGAAGCTGGTCTCGGGCATCCAGCGGCAGCTGGAGACGATGGGCGATACCGAAATCCCCTCGCAGAAGATCGGCGAGCTGGTGATGCAGGGCCTCAAGGGCCTCGATTCGGTCGCCTATATCCGCTTCGCCTCGGTCTATAAGGACTTCCGCGAGGCCAAGGATTTCGAGGAATTCGCCGGCAATGTCAGCGAGGTCGGCAAGCAGTGAGCCAGCCTCCGGTCATCGTCCTCGTCCGCCCGCAGCTCGGCGAGAATATCGGCAAGGCCGCGCGCGCGATGCTCAATTTCGGGCTGGTCGAGATGCGCCTCGTCGCGCCGCGCGACGGCTGGCCCAACCCCAGCGCCGGGCCTGCCGCCTCGGGTGCCGACATCGTGCTCGAGAAGGCGCAGGTCTATGAGACGGTCGCCGATGCGGTGGCCGACTGCGCGCATGTCTATGCCACCACGGTGCGCAAGCGCGGCGTCACCAAGCCGGTGATGACTCCCGAAGAGGCTTCGCGCGAGATCCACCGCGAGGAAGGGCGCTCGGCGATCCTGTTCGGCCCCGAGCGCTCGGGGCTGGAGACCGACGACGTCGCGGTGGCGCGCACGATCGTCACCGTGCCGATCAACCCCGAATTCGGTTCGCTCAACCTCGCCCAGGCGGTGATCCTGGTCGCGTACGAATGGTCCAAGGGCGAGAGCCTCGCCCAGCCGACCCAGGAGGATCTCGATCCTCCCGCGCCGCAGGACGAGCTCGACGGGATGATCGGCCAGCTCGACGCGATGCTCGACGAATCGGGCTATTATTTCCCGCCCGATCGCGTGCCCTCGACGAAGCGCACCTTGCGCACGGTGCTCACCAAGCCGGGCTGGTCGTCGCAGGAACTGCGCACCCTGCGCGGCGTGCTTTCCGCCCTCGAAGGCAAGAAACGCCACCGTTCCGGCTGATACACAACTGCAACACACTTCTTCTTTTCGCATATGCGAAAGCGCGTTATGTTGCACGAATCTTTCGTAGCGGGAGGGGGTTCCGGTACGTTTCGTGTCACATCGGTCCGGTTCTGGTTGCTTGTGGGGCCTGGCGACTGGAAACCGGCCGGCACGGGCGGGAACGCCTTCCCCCTCGCAGTGGAGAAGCTGGATGAAGTTCGCAGTTGTGTTCGCGTGTGTTGCCTTCGCCGTTCCCGCCCTCGCCCAGCAGGCGACGCCGGCCCCGGCGGCGTCCGATGCCAAGCCCGAGAAGAAGATCTGCCGCCTGGTCGACACCACCGGCTCGATCATGGGCAAGCGCGAGTGCCACACCAAGGAAGAGTGGCGCCAGATCAGCGCCGCCAACGCCGAGAACGCCGAGCGCACGCTCGGGAATCGCCCGCGCGCGGGTGCCGGCGCCGGGGGCAATTGATCCGCGACGATCGATCGGCATTCCAGAGGGGGAATCCATGAAGTTGATCATGCTATGCGCGCTCGCCGTCGTCGCGGCGCCCGCCATCGCCCAGGACGCGCCCGCGGCCGAGGGCAAGTCGGACAAGAAGATCTGCCGCATGGTCGCACAGACCGGCTCGATCCTGCTGCGCAAGAAATACTGCCTGACCCGCGAGGAATGGGCCAAGCTCAGCGCCGCCACCTCCGATCGCGCCAATCGCGCGATGGATCAGCGCGGGATGGGCGGCAACGGCAGCTTCAACAAGGAATAGGCCGCCTCAGCGCTGGTCGAACGCCTCGAACTCATAGGCGATCGAGGCTTCGACCAGCGTTTCCCACATCGCGCCGATCGCCGCGTCGGGAATGCCCGCCGCGCGGGCATGGGCGCGGACATTGTCGATGACCTGGGCCTTGCGCGCCTCGTCGCGGACATGGCCGCGCTCGGGCTTGATGCGGGCGGCGGCGTCCATATAGCCGAAGCGGCGCTTGAGCAGCGCCACCAGCGCCGCGTCCACCGCGTCGACGCCGGCACGGACTTCGATCATCGTCGTGCAGGCTTCGGGGTCGAGTATCTCTTGCATGGCCGCTCCTTGGCCGGGCGGGGCGTCGCTGTCCAGCGGCCGCGCGCAACTTGACTCCGCTGCCCCCCGCCGCTAACGGCGCCCCTTCGCAATGGCCCCGCACCCCGGTGAAGCGGCGGCCCTGCCTCTCCTCGAGAGCAGCAGGCGGATACCGGGAACCACGTTGTCAGCGATTGCAAGGATTACAAATGTCGAAGCGTTCCAGCGCAAAGTACAAGCTTGACCGCCGCATGGGCGAGAACATCTGGGGCCGTCCGAAGTCCCCGGTGAACAAGCGCGAATACGGCCCGGGCCAGCACGGCCAGCGCCGCAAGGGCAAGATGTCGGACTTCGGCATCCAGCTGCGCGCCAAGCAGAAGCTCAAGGGCTATTACGGCGACGTCACCGAGAAGCAGTTCAAGAAGGCGTATGAAGACGCCTCGAAGATGAAGGGCGATACGTCGCAGAACCTCATTGGCCTGCTCGAGCAGCGTCTCGACATGATCGTCTACCGCGCCAAGTTCGCGCCGACGATCTTCGCTGCCCGCCAGCTGGTCAACCACGGCCACGTCCTGGTCGATGGCGAGAAGTGCAACATCGGTTCGCGCCGCATCAAGCCGGGCCAGACCGTGTCGCTCCGTCCGAAGGCGCAGGAAATGGCGCTGGTGATGGAAGCCCAGAGCCTCGCCGAGCGCGACATCCCCGATTACGTGTCGCCGGACGGCGCCTCGAAGATCACCTTCACCCGCGTGCCGACCCTCGACGAGGTGCCGTACCCGGTGAAGATGGAACCGAATCTCGTGGTCGAGTTCTACTCGCGCTAAGGTTCGCTTCCTTCGGGAACGAGAAAAGAGGGCGGTCCTTCGGGGCCGCCCTTTTTCTTTGCTCCCCTCCCCTCCAGGGAAGGGAGGTCCAACGGCCCTAGGGCTTCGCCGCCAGCCCCAGCGCCGCCCGCAGGAAGGCATCGCTCTTGTCGAGCATCTGGGTGCGCGCCTTGTCGTCGTCGAGCTGGTGGTCGAGCCCCTTGAACTCCACCAGTTCCACCGGCTTGCCCGCACCGCGCAGCCGGCTGGCCATCATCCGCGATTCGCCGATGCCGACATTCAGGTCCTGGTCGCCATGGAACATCAGCACCGGCGCCTTGATCTTCTGGACGTTCTGCGCGGGCGAGCCTTCCTTCACATGTGGCCCGCTGCCGATGAACTTGCTGACGATATTGTAGCTGGTGAAGCCCTGCGCCTCGTTCCGCAGCGTCTCCAGGTCGGTCACCGGTGCGATCGCCACGATCGCCTTGAACAGGTCGGGGTCGAGCGCCGGGCTCTGCAGCGCCGCATAGCCGCCATAGGACCAGCCGACGATCGCCAGCTTGCCCGGCGCGGCGATGCCCTGCTTCTCCAGCCAGCGCCCGCCATCGTTCACATCGCCGATCGCGGTCCGCCAGGACTGGAAGCCGTTCTTCTGGAACCAGCCATCGCCATAGCCGGTCGATCCGCGGAAATTGGGCTGGAGCACGGCAAAGCCGCGCGCGGCATAGAATTGCGCCAGCCAGTCGAAGCCCCATTCGTCGCGCGAACCCGGCCCGCCATGCGGCATCACGATCGCGGGCAGGTTCTTGCCGTCGCTTCCCACCGGCAGCGTCAGATAGCCGGGGATCTGGGTGCCGTCGGCGGCGGGGAAGGTCACTGGCTTGACCGATGCCAGCTTCGTCTCGGCCAGGGGCGGGCGCAGCGGCATGACCTCGCCCAGCTGCTTGCTGGTCTTGTCGTACAGATAATAGGTGCCGGGATCGGTGTCGCCGCCGGCGAACAGCAGCAGCTTCTTCTCGTCGGCGCTGGCATCGATGAAGGTGACCAGCGGCTTGCCGGGCAGGGCCCTGCCCAATGCGTTGCGCAGCTTCTGCAGCTCGGGATCGAAGAATTCGGTGGTCCGCTTGTCGGTGGCATAGCTCACGCCCACCACGCGGCGCTGCCGCCCGATCCGCACCAGCCCGTCGACATCGACCTGGGGATGCGCGAACACCAGCTTGCGGGTCAGGCTGCCGTCCAGCGCGATGCTGTACAGCGCGGATCGACCGTCCTTGTCGTCAAAGCCGTAGACGACATTGGCATCGCGATCGACGGCATAGGGATTGAAGCCCGAATAGCCGCCCCCGCCATCGCTCACCAGGTCGCCCAGCTTCTTCCAGTCGCGATCGCCGGCGGTGCGATACTGATAGCTGTAATTGCCGGTCAGCATGCCTTCGTTGCGCGCCTGGGCGAAGCCGATGATGCGGACATTGCCATGGCCGTCGCTGATATATTCGTTCGCGCCCCCGCGCGGCGACTCGACCAGCTTGCGCTTCAGCGTGGTCGCATCGACCAGCTCCACCGCCAGCCCCTCGCGCGCGTTCGCCACATGGCTGCCGGTCGAATATTCCGGCACGAACTCGCGCGTCATCAGCACCGATCCGTTCGATCCGTCCGGGCCCCAGTCGATGATGTCGCCGCCGGACTGGATGATGTCCAGCGCGGTTGCGCTGTCGCGCTGGCTCAGCAGCTTCAGGTCCGATCCGTCGGCGTTGAGCGACACCATCCGGGTGAAGGCCAGCTTCTTGTCGAGCTTCCCGATCATGTAGATGTTGCACACGAGCCGCGTCGTGCTGGCCCAGCGGCAGCTGGTGATCTGATCGGGATCGCCGCTGGAATTCAGGACCATCTTCGATTCGCCCGTCTCCAGGTTCGCCACCATCAGCGCGTCCCCCCGCCCGGAAACGGGCTGGAGCATCGCCACCTGGGTGCCGTCCGGCGACAGGCTGATCTGCTGGATGAACTCCCGCGCGCCGAATTTGCGCGCATCCTCGCTCTGGGCATAGGCAATGGCCGGCATGGCCGATGCGGCAAGCATTGCCGCACGAACGATAGTCTTCATGATCCCCCCGATAGTCGAACCGCCAGCCTAGCGGGTGCGCGGGCATTGGCAATCGGGTGATGGAACCGGCGCGATGTCGAAGCCGATCGGGCGGCGGCTTTCCGGAATCTACTCAATCTGGCGGAAAACCGTGCTTATCGCGCCAGGATTGACCCATTTCGGCGGCACCTCGCCTGACGCGGTCGTTCGGGCGCTGTAACAAATCCGCAAACAGGGTCTCGGGTCGCACGGGGCCGCACCGCATGTTGCGCCAATCGGCGTCGGGGGTGCTCTTGCTGCGCGTGTCGCGGAATCCGGGGGGATCCGCGCCCGCGCAAGAGTCCGGGGGGACTTGCTTTGGGATTGCTTCATCGGGACGCCGGTCTCGATCATCCGGCGCTGGCAGCGCTGCTTGCCCGGCTCGGCACCGCCGAAGCCATCGCGGTGCCGCGCTATCCGGTGCCCGGCAGCCGCCGCGGCCGCTGCTACTGGAATGTGCGCGATCAGGTGCGGTTGCAGGGCGGGTCGTGCGTCTTCGGCTGGATGCTGGTCGAGATACCCGGCATCGCGCTGTTCGGCTGGCATCATGCAGTGTGGCGCGCGCCCTCGGGCCAGCTCTCCGATATCTCGCCGCATCCGGTCAGCGGCTGGGGCGTGGGCGTCACCAGCTTCGCGATCGATCCGGTCCAGGATCATGCGCTCGATTGGCCGCCCAACATGCCCCAGCTGTTCGCGCCGCTGCTCCGCGCCGATCCGCTCGAGCGCTTCATTGCCAGCGAGGCGGAGGTCCACGCCCTGCGCCAGCGCTACCGCGATGCCGAGCGGCAGATCCCCTCGGCCACCTGCTTCGACGGCGAGCGGGATCTGATCATCCATGTCGATACGGTGGCCGACATCACTCGGCTCAAGAAGCTCGAGCGCCGCTACTTGCCTCGCATCCGCGCGGCCGAGGCCCGCCGCGACGCGCTGATCCCGGCGCTCACCCGGCTCCAGCACGAAGCGCTGGAACGCCTCGCCCATGCCGAGATCGCAGCCGACCTCGCCGCCGACGCGCTGCGCGCGGTCGGGGGGTAGCGAAAGCCGGGATCTCGGGCGAAGGCGGGCCAGCTGCTCAGCAGTTCCCCGGCGAAAGCCGGGGCCCAGGGTTTCG
>NZ_JASATQ010000103.1:0-11310 GCF_038440415.1 Sphingomonas sp. OTU376
CACCAAAACTCTCGGCGCGCCCCCCCCGCCCCCCCCCCCCCCATTTTGTCTGGCAGTCCGGTGAGACTTAGTAGTTCACCTTCACGCCCATCTTCAGATAGCGGCCCAGGATGCCGTTGCCGCCCTGGACTGCGTTGTAGTTGTTGGCACCGTAGGTGACCGGATCGATCGGAGGCAGGCGATCGAAGACGTTGTTCACGACACCGTAGATCGTGAACTTGTCGTTGATCTTCACGCGAGCGCTCATGTCGAAGGTGATGTAATCGCTGACGTCGCACGGCGTGATGCCGAGGCTCGATCCGCAATCCTTATAGGCATCGCCCTGGTCCATCGCGGACAGGTTGTACCCGCCGAAATAGTTGACGGTGCCGTTCACCTGCAGGCTGCCGAAGTCGAGCGTGGTCAGCCAGCTGCCATGCCACTTCTGCGTGCCGTTGCCCGAGGTCAGGTTGAAGTTGCCGAGCGTGCCGTCATAGCGCTGCTCAACACCATTCACGATCGTCGACAGCTTCAGGATGTAGCTGGCTTCGACCGAGGTCGAGACGCGGAAGCCATCCGTGACCTTGAAGTCGGCGCTGGCGGTGAAGTCCAGGCCTTCCGCCTTGATCGTGTCGGCGTTGATCAGCGTCGACTGGATGAACGCAACACGCGGCTTCGCGGTCGGGTTGTTGATGTCCGGCGCGTCCGGAATGATCGTGATCGTCGGATCGATCGCCGTGCCGGCATAATATGCCTGCAGCGCCGAACCGGTATCCGGCGAGGTGATCGCACCGGTCTTCTCGATGTTGTAGTAGTCGACGGTGAACGAGATGCCGCGCACCGGCTCGAAGATCGCGCCGGCAGTCCAGCTGCGCGACTTTTCGGGCTTCAGGTTCGGGCTGGCGAGCGTGGTCAGACCATAGCTCTGCTTCACATAGGCCGGGCAGCCCGCTGCGAAGTTGGCCACGGTGCAGGCCGCGCCGTACTGCGACAGATAGGCGTTGGTGAACGCGCTCGACGACGGCGTGACGTAGCCGGTGGTCGGGAGAGCGTTAGCTTCGCCGAACGACGGGATACGGAAGCCGCGCGAGTAGGTGCCGCGCACCACGATCTGCTTGATCGGGGTGACCTTCAGGCCGACCTTCGGCGAGAAGGCGTCCTGGCCGCTCGAGTAACGGTCATAGCGACCCGAAGCGTTCAGGCCGATCCACTCGGTGATCGGCGCATCGAGTTCGGCGAAGGCCGAGCTGATGGTACGATTACCGCTGGTGCCGAAGGCGTTCAGCGTGAAGTAGCGCTGGGTCGGGCCGTTGATGTCCGAGTTGCCGCTGGGGGCATCCACGGCTTCGTAACGGATCGAGCCGCCGACACCGATCTGCAGCGGGCCACCCGGAAGGTCGACCACGGCAGCGCTGACGCTCGCCTGGAACTGGAACTGATCCGAGCTGGCGTTCGTGACGTTGACCGGGGTCAGATAGTCACGGACCGACTGCGGCGTCGCCGACGGGTTGCGGAAGTTGTAGGTGCCGTCCGCGATCACATCGAGCAGGTGCTGGATGTAGACATAGCCGTCCTGCGTGCGACGCAGGTCGGTGTGCATCGCAGTCGCACCGACGTTGAAGGTGATGTTGTCGGTGAGGTTGCCGGTGACGCCGAGGGCGCCGCGATATGCACGGTTGCGGGTCGCGTTATAGGTGACTTCGCTGGTGTCCATACCGATCAGGCGAGCGACCTGGCCGGCTGCCGCGAACGGGTTGTTCGGGTTCAGCGTGCCATTGGCCGCGGTGCAGCCCGGAACCGTCGGGACGCCGTTGACCATCGTCGCCGAAGCGCCATTGGCGCGGGCGCAGACATAGACCGGAAGCGCCAGGATGCCCGAGCCGGCCGCGCGCGGCGGAACGGTGTTCGAGTTGGTCGCGAAGGTCGGGAAGTTGATGCCGGTCGGCGCAGTGCCGTAGATGGTCGCCGGGAAGCCGGTGTAGTCCACGCTGCTCTGCATGAAGTTGACCTCGGCATATGCCTCGATCGTGTCACCCAGGCGAGCGGTCACGCGGCCCGAAACGCCGAAGCGCTCGATGTTCGGCGTGATGGTGCCCCACAGGTTGGTCGCGTCATACTGGCAGACCGAAGACGGCGACGTCGCGGTCTGCTGCGCCGCGGTCAGGTTGACCAGCGTGCCGATGCCGCAACCGCTCAGGTTCTGGTAACGGCTGCCAGCAGGCGTGGTGGTGTTGGTGATGTCGTACGGGCGAACCATGAAGTTGGCGCCGGTGCTGAGCGCGACCTGGCCGGTGGCCGGGTTGATCGCGTTGCGGACCGAGGTGCCGCCGCAGTGACCTTCGAAGCAGATGCCCTGCTGGTCGTCCGAGTTGTACGGATACGGACGATCCTTGTTCATCAGCGCTTCGGACTTGTACCAGAAGCCCGAGATATAGGCGTTGTAGCCGTCCTCATCGAGGTCGCCGGTGCCGGCCGAAGCCGTCAGGCGATAGCTCGGAGCGTCGCCGCGATCGGAAATGCCTGCTTCGGCGCGTGCGCTGAAGCCCTTCACTTCCTTCTTGGTGATGATGTTGACCACGCCCGCGATCGCGTCTGCGCCGTAGGTCGACGAAGCGCCGTCGCGCAGCACTTCGATGCGCTCGATGATGTCGTCGGGAATGGTGTTCAGGTCGACGAAGTTACGCGAACCGTCGTCGGCGAGCGGGTAGTAGGCCGCGCGCAGGCCGTCGAACAGCACGAGCGTCGAGTTGGTCGAAAGGCCGCGCAGCGACACTGCCGAAGCGCCGGCAGCGAACGCGCCGTTGGCCGAGAAGCTGTTGGTCAGCGCCGGGCCGTTGTTCGAAGCGAGCGACTGGATGGCGTCCTGCACCGTCGAGATGCCGCGCTTGTCGAGATTCTCGGCGGTCACGACGGTGACCGGCGACGGGGTCGCCGCACCGGCGGCGCTCTGGAACATCGAGCCGGTGACGACGATCGTGCCTTCGTCCTGGCTGCTGCTGTCCTGAGTGGTCGGGACGGTCGTCGACGGGGTCGGCGTCGGCGTGGTCTGGGCGAAAGCCGGCGTAGCCGCCGTCGCGCCCGCGAGTACGAGCGCAAACAGCGCCGTGCTACCGCGCAGGGTGATCTGCGAGTTCTTCATGATGATCCCTCTGTTGTCCGGCTGTTTTACAGCCGGATTGTCTCCCCGCTTCACCATCCATTCGTGTGCAACTCACGTGTCGGGATGGCGAAGCTTGAACGGATCGTGAATGTGGACCCCCTCCCTGTAAACTGGGAAG
Organism: Sphingomonas sp. OTU376; assembly: GCF_038440415.1. Lineage (NCBI taxonomy): Bacteria > Pseudomonadati > Pseudomonadota > Alphaproteobacteria > Sphingomonadales > Sphingomonadaceae > Sphingomonas > Sphingomonas sp. OTU376. Next base: position 3,258 of record NZ_JASATQ010000103.1, read on the forward strand.
GCCATGCTGCGCGCGCTTTCAACAAACCTGTAGCCAAAATGCCACAACAACGGGCAGAATATTGCGCAACAACCTCGTTTTATGTTGCTTTATGTTGCAGCGCGACACATTCGCGCCTCAATCGATAACAGGCATCGACCCCGCGACAAGCAGCGGATCGATCCGCGCGTCACGCCACTTGAGACTCCAGTGTAAATGCGGCCCCGTCGCGCGCCCCGTCATCCCCACGGCGCCGATCGGCTGGCCCCGGCGGACATGCTCGCCCAGCTTCACGTCGATTCGCGACAGGTGCATGAAGGCGCTGTTGAGCCCCGCGCCATGATCGATCATCAGCAAATTCCCCTCCAATGTGAAGGGCTTGGCAGCAGCAAGGATGACCACGCCATCGGCCGGCGCAAGCACCGCCGTGCCGGTCGGCCGGGCGATGTCGATCCCGGAATGATAGGACCCCGGCTCACCGCGATAAATGCGTTGCGAACCGAACAGCGTGGAGATGCGCCCAACCGCCGGCCAGAAGAAGGGCATCTGCCGCCAGCCGGTCGCATCGGTCTGCATTTTCCGCGCCGCATTGATCTGCGCGAGCTCGGCCGGGCGCACCCGCTCGAACTCCGGACGCGGCACCGGATATTTCGGAAGTGTATCCAAACGTGAAATATCCCAGGCACGCGGCGCGATCGCCAGCACCTGGCGCTGCTGGCTGCCGTCGCCCATGGTCGCGATCAGCGTTGCGCTCGGGCCATGGTCGCGATCAAAGGCGATCAGGAACTTGCGATCCGGCGTTACCGGCACCGGTTCCCCGTCGAGCGTGAGCATGCTGGCGCCCTTGGGCGCGGTGCCGATCACGGCGCCGCCCTGGATCAGCTGGCCCTGGAAGGCGAAGGGCCCGGCGACATTGGGGGCGGCGGGAATCGGCGCGGCGATCGCCTCCGCGACCGGGGAGCCCGGCAGGGCGGGAAGCTGGGCACTGCCGAGCAGCACGAAGCCCAGAACGGCGGCGGGCAGTCGTGCTGCGAGTCCCATCAGCGGTGCCCCCTCAACCCTGCATCGCCTGCATCGCCAGCGCGGCGGAGGCATAGGGTTCCTGCCGGGCGACGCTCCAGTAGCGCAGCATCTGCAGCGGCACCTTCTCGCCGCTGACCGCGCAGACGACGTGATCGCCCGGGGTCAGCACGCGAAAGCCATTGGCCATGAAGTGGAGGCGAGCCGCGCGGGCGACGGGGTTCGACATCAGCATGGGCGCGGCATCCTCGAAATGGCTCTTCTCTTACAACAGGCTGGGCTGTTCGGGCTTGGGCGCATCATAGGATTTGGCGCCCGGGCGCTCAACCCGCGCATCGACGGCCCCGTCGATGAAGTGGAGCGTCACGGCACCGGCGCCGCGCGCGGCGTCGGCGGTGCCGATCACCTTCCTGGTGCCGCGCGCCTCGACCCAGGCATAGCCCTTCTCGAGCGGGCGATTGGGATGAACCAGGTCGAGATGCCGGCCGATCCCTTCCAGCCGCTGCCGCGCCGCGGAGAGTTTCTGGTCGAGCATCGCCGGGCGCAGCGCGCCCGCGGAGCGATCGAGCACCCCGCGCGCCACGGTGACGCGGCGCTCCAGCGCGCGATCGAGCCGGCCGCCGAGATCGTCCATCTTCTGGCGCTGCGGCCCGAGCAGCGCGTCGCGGCGCGGCAGCACGCGGACCAAGGCCGCCAGCCGCTCGCCGGCGCGCTCATGATAGCGGCGCACGCAGCGCTCGGTGCGGTGCGCGAGCGTCGCGATGGTGTGGCGCACGTCCGCCAGCACCGGCACCGCGATCTCGGCCGCCGCGGTCGGCGTCGGCGCGCGCAGGTCTGCGGCATAGTCACACAGGCTGGTATCGGTCTCGTGGCCGACGGCGGAGATCACCGGGATTCGGCAGTCGGCGACCGCGCGCACCACGACCTCCTCGTTGAACGCCCAGAGATCCTCGATCGAGCCGCCGCCGCGCGCGACGATCAGCAGGTCGGGCCGCGGCACCGCACTGCCCTCGCCCAGCGCATCGAAGCCGCGGATCGCATTGGCGACTTCCTGCGCCGCGCCCTCTCCCTGCACCTTCACCGGCCAGACCAGCACATGGCTCGGGAAGCGGTCGGCGAGCCGATGCAGGATGTCGCGGATCACCGCGCCGGTCGGCGAAGTGACCACGCCGATCACCCTGGGCATGTACGGCAATGGCTGCTTGCGGGCGCGGTCGAACAGCCCTTCGCCCGCGAGCTTGGCCTTCAACTTCTCGAACAGCGCCATCAGCGCGCCTTCGCCGGCCAGCTCCATCCGCTCGATGACGATCTGGTATTTGCTGCGCCCCGGATAGATGGTCAGCTTGCCGGTGACGATCACCTCCAGCCCGTCCTGCGGCGCAAACGGGATCGCGCTGGCGGCACCGCGCCAGATCACCCCGTCGATCACCGCATCGGCATCCTTGAGCGCCAGATAGGCATGGCCCGAAGCGGCCCGCTTCCAGCCCGAAATCTCGCCGCGCAGGCGGACATGGCCGAACTCGCCTTCGACCATTCGCTTGAGGGCCAGAGATAATTCGCTGACCGATAGCGCCGGTGCGTTGTCGCCCGCCACCTGCTCGGCTACGAGCCGCGCTGGTGTATCGAAGAAGGGGTCGCTCATGAATGTCCTGTTGCTCGGCTCGGGCGGCCGCGAACATGCTCTTGCATGGAAGCTCGCACAATCGCCGCTGCTCGAACGGCTCTACGCCGCCCCGGGCAATCCGGGAATAGCCGAGCATGCCGAAATCGTGGACATCGCGGTGAACGACCATCGCGGCGTGATCGATTTCTGCCTTCGCCATTCGATCGGCTTCGTCGTGATCGGGCCCGAGGCACCGCTGGTCGGGGGTCTCGGCGACAATCTGCGCACCATGGGCATCGCCGTGTTCGGGCCGAACAAGCTGCCCGCCCAGCTCGAAGGATCGAAGGGCTTCACCAAGGATCTGTGCGCTCGCGAGAAGATCCCGACCGCCGGCTATGTCCGCTGCGAGAGCCGCGACGGCGCGCTCGCTTCGCTCGAGGATTTCGGCCTGCCGGTCGTCATCAAGGCCGACGGCCTGGCCGCGGGCAAGGGCGTCACCGTCGCCTTCACCCATGAGGAAGCCGAAGGCGCGGTCCGCGCGATCTTTGCCGATGCCGGGGCCAGCGTGGTGATCGAGGAATTCCTGGAAGGCGAGGAAGCCAGCCTGTTCGTGCTGACCGATGGCGAGACGCTCGTCCCGTTCGGATCGGCGCAGGACCACAAGCGCGTCGGGGATGGCGATACCGGCCCGAACACCGGCGGCATGGGCGCCTACAGCCCCGCCCCGGTGCTCACCCCGGCGCTGGAGACCCAGGCGATCGACGAGATCGTCCGCCCCACGATCGAGGCACTGGCACGGATGGGGGCACCCTATTCGGGCGTGCTCTATGCCGGGCTGATGCTGACCGCGACCGGCCCGAAGCTGATCGAGTACAACGCCCGCTTCGGCGATCCCGAATGCCAGGTGCTGATGCTGCGCTTCACCGGCGACCTGCTCGCGCTGATGCTCGCGGTAGCCAAGGGCGAGCTCGCCAGCCAGCCGGCCCCGACCTTCGCCGCGAAGACCGCGCTCACCGTGGTGATGGCCGCCAACGGCTATCCCGGCACGCCCGAGACCGGCGGCGCGATCACCGGCATCGACAAGGCGGAGGCCACCGGCGCCAAGGTCTTCCATGCCGGCACCCGGATGGACGGCGACATGCTGGTTGCAAGCGGTGGCCGCGTGCTCAACGTGACCGCGCTGGGCGACACGGTGAAGGACGCGCAGACGGCGGCCTATGCAGCGGTCGATGCGATCGACTTCCCGACGGGTTTCTGCCGGCGCGACATCGGCTGGCGGGAGATCGCGCGCGAGGGCTAACGCTGCGAATCCGGCAGCGCGTTATGGCCTTCGGAAAGCAGGCGGACCGCGGCATCCCAATCGGAAAAGCCCCAGTCCGCCGGGTTTTCCAGCCCGACCACGACTTCCTTCATCCCGCGGAAGATATCCTCGAGCGGGATCATCCGGCGGTGCTCGGCCGAGTAGAATAGGCGGACCATGCTGCGCAGGCCCTGCCCGCCATCGGGCAGCACCACGCCGAGCCGGCCGGATGCCATCCGCACCAGCAGCCCGGTCGGCGCCACGCCGATGCTGCGGCAGAACTGGAACAGCAGTTCCGGATCGAAATGGCCGGTCCAGCCGAACATCTCGGTGACGGCACGCAGCGGGGTCCAGCGATCCTTGTAGGCACGGTCGGAGGTCAGCGCGTCGAACACGTCGCAGATCGCGCCCATCCGCGCGGCCAGGCTGATCTCCGCGCCCTTGAGGCCGAACGGATAGCCGCTGCCGTCCATCTTCTCATGATGCATCAGGCAGACGTCCAGCGCCTCCTGGTTGATCCCCTCGGCACCGCGCAGCATCGCATGGCCGGCCTCGGGGTGCCGCTTGATCAGCGCGAACTCGGCATCGTCGAGCCGGCCGGGCTTGTTGAGCACCGTGGCCGGCACGCTGGTCTTGCCGACATCGTGGAGCAGCCCGGCCAGCCCCATCGCGCGCATCGACTCTTCGTCGAGCCCGATCTGGCGCGCCAGATTGACCATCAGCCCGCAGACCGAGACCGAGTGGAGATAGGTATATTCGTCCTTGGACTTGAGCCGCGCCATGTCGACGAACATGCCGGGATTGCGCGCAACGCAATCGGCGATCTCGGCCACCACCGCGGTCGCCTCGCGCGCATCGATCGGCAGGCCCTGGCCGGCGCTCTCATAGATCCCACGCGCCACGCCATGCGCCCGGGCGATCGTCCGCCGGGCATAGTCGCGATCGGCCTTCACGGCCTCGGCCAGCGGCTCGGGAAGGAACATGGGCGCCGGTGGCGGTGGCGGCGCGGACGGATCGGGGCCGACACCGCGGCTGAGATCGATCACCACCGCAGTCACGTCGCATGTCCGGAGCAGCACCAGGTCGGCCGGCCGCTCCAGCAGGAATCGCGAGCGCCAGAAGGGATGCTTCAGCCACGAGCCTTCGAACCCGTGGATGAACATTCCTAACTTAACCTGGCTGGGCGATATCCGTTGAAGCAATTCTGTCTCACATTCTCCCTCCTATCTTAGGAGGTTTGCCCGCCGGACAGACCGCGACGCCCGATTCAATGCGGCAAATCCGCGCAAATTACACAAATTGAAATGATACATGATAACATCTCGTTCATCTGGCGCTCATCTCGAAAACGCGACATTCCATCCCTGGGCGCGCAGCGACTCGCGCGCCGCACTCTGAAGGGGAGAGTTGCCATGTCGCGTTCCGCACTGTTGATCGGTTGTTCCGCCCTGCTCACCACCTCCGCCGCGCCGCCGCCCTTGCCCAAGGCCGGGCCGGTCGCCGCCAGCCAGGACCGCCATTCGCCGGTCCGCTGCGTGCGCGACGACAATGACCGGACACGCGACACCGTCCGTCGCCGGCCGGTGCCGACCTATGCTCCGCCGCCCTTGCCGACGGTGATGCCCACGCCCGAACCGATGCCGGCTCCGCCGCCGCCGCCGTCCGCGCCAATGGCCGAAGCGCTGAGCGTCACCGCCCAGAAGCGCGTCGCAAACGGGTATGTCGCGGGAGCACCCGTGGTAACCGGCGGCAGGATCGCCGGTCCCCAGCCCTATGGCGCGCCAGGCAATACCGAGCGCTATGACGGCAAGGCCGTCGCCTCGATCCAGGCGGTTGCCGAGCAGCCCGTCTCCACCTTCTCGGTCGATGTCGACACCGGTGCCTATTCCAATGTCCGCCGCTTCCTGACCCAGGGGCAGGACGTGCCCGCCGACGCGGTGCGCACCGAGGAGATGATCAACTATTTCCGCTACGATTATCCGCGCCCGACCTCGCAGGACGTGCCGTTCAGCGTGACCACCGACGTCTCGACCACGCCGTGGAACGCCGAGACGAGGCTGCTGCGCATCGGCCTGCGCGGATATGACGTGGACGCGAAGGGGCGCCCGCCGGCCAATCTCGTCTTCCTCGTCGATGTCTCGGGATCGATGGAGGACACCGACAAGCTTCCGCTGGTCAAGAAGGCGCTCACCCAGCTCGCCGACGGGCTGACCGCGAAGGACCGCGTCTCGATCGTCGTCTATGCAGGCGCCGCGGGCGTGGTGCTCGAGCCGACCTACAGGAAGGAATATGTGAAGGCCGCGCTCGATTGCCTCTCGGCCGGCGGCTCCACTGCGGGCGGCGAGGGCATCCAGCTCGCCTATTCGGTGGCGCGGGCCAACTACATGAAAGGCGGGATCAACCGCATCTTCCTGGCCACGGATGGCGACTTCAACGTCGGCATCAACGACAAGAAGGCGCTCGAGGCGCTGGTGAAGAAGAACCGCGACGACGGCATCACCCTCACCACGCTCGGCTTTGGCCAGGGCAATTACAACGAAGCGATGATGGAGCGCATCGCCGATGTCGGCAACGGCAACTATGCCTATATCGACAGCGCGATGGAGGCGAGCAAGGTGCTCGACGACGAGCTCTCCGCCACGCTCTTCACCATCGCCAAGGATGTGAAGGTCCAGGTCGAGTTCAACCCCGCCCAGGTGAAGCAGTATCGCCTGATCGGCTATGAGAACCGCGCGCTGGCCGAGGAGGACTTCAACAACGATACCGTCGATGCCGGCGATATCGGCGCGGGGCATCAGGTGACCGCGCTCTACGAAGTCGTCCCCGCCAATGCCCAGGGGTGGACGCCGGATCGGCGCTACGATGCCAATCGCCCGGCCACCGCAGCCTCGAGCGGCAGCGAGATGGCCTTCGTCAAACTCCGCTACAAGGCGCCCGGCAGCGAGACCTCGAAGCTGATCGAGCGCCCGGTGCCGGCCAGCCTGATGCAGGGCGCCCGTGCGCCCAGCGGCGACATGGCCTTCGTCACCTCGGTCGCCGCGTTCGGCCAGCATCTGCGCGGCGACAAATATCTCAACGGCTACAGCTACACCCAGATCGGCGCCCTCGCGCCGGCCTCCAGCAACTACTGGCGGGCCGAGTTCACCCGGCTGGTGAAGCTTGCCGATTCGGGACACTCCAAGCCGGGGTCGAGCGACTAGCTTGTCGCGCTGCGCCGCACCACGTTATGCAGGTGCCCGGAATCGCAAACTTGCATGACGGGGAAAGCGCAGATGGACAGCACGCAACCGCTCTTTGACGGAGCCCCGGTCTGGCTGACCCTCCCGTTCGCGGCAATCGCGGCGGGAGTGGTCTTCGCGCTGTTCATTCTGATCTTCGGGGCCCGCCTCGCCTCTCGCCGCAACAAGGCGCGCGAGGAGATCGAGGAGTTCAACGAGGAATATCGCGAGGAAGCGACCGCCCGGCCGATCACCCCGCCGGTCGCTCCGCCGCCACCGCCTCTCGCCGAGGCTCCCATCGCCCCGCCGGCACCCGAGCCCGTTGCCGAGATTCCCGCTCCGGTTGTGGAGCCCGAACCTGTAGCCCCGGCGCCCGCCCCGGTTGCGGAGCCCGAGCCCGTGACCGCACCCGAGCCGGCCGCCGAGATCGTCCCGGCGCCGCTTCCGCCCGTTGTCGAGGAAGCAGCTGTCGCGGAGCGGCTCGCCGACGAACCCATCGCCGCCGCCGCGCCACTCGAGGCGTCGCCCGCATCGCTCGCTTCGGACATCGCCGAACCCGCGCATGCCGAGCCGGCGCCCGCACCGGAGCCCGAGCCTGTCGCGGCCGCGCCCGAACCGGTCACGGCGGCACCCGAACCGGCAGCCGCCCCCGCCACGCCGGCTGCGGACGACCTCACTCGCATGAAGGGCGTCGGCCCGCGGCTGGGCGAGAAGCTCAACAGCGTCGGCATCACCAGCTTCGCCCAGCTCGCGGCGCTCACTCCCGAGGAAGCCGATGCGCTCGACGCCAAGCTCGGCGACTTCCAGGGCCGCATCCACCGCGACCGCTGGATCGAGCAGGCAAGCTTCCTGGCGAAGGAAGACATTGCCGGCTTCGAGGGCGTGTTCGGAAAGCTCTGACACTGCCGTTCCTCGGTTCCCGGGGGGGGGGGG
>NZ_JASATQ010000104.1:0-11097 GCF_038440415.1 Sphingomonas sp. OTU376
GGGGGCTTTTTTTATGGCGACACCCCAAACCCGCGGCCCCCCCGCCAAACCCCGGGGCCCAGGTTTTCTCTTTCGATCGGCCTGTGGCCCTGGGCCCCGGCCTTCGCCGGGGATCAGCTCCTTGTCCCACCACCGTCATCCCGGCGAAAGCGGGGGATCAGGCGATGGCGGGAATAGAGCCGCACGAGATCCCGGCTTTCGCCGGGATGACGGCCATTATTCCGCGGTCTTCTTTGCAGCCGGCTTCTTCGCCGCTGCCTTTTTCGGTGCCGCCGCCTTCTTGGCCGGAGCCTTTTTCGGCGCGGCCTTTTTCTTGCCCTTGCCCTTGGCTGGACCCGCCGCGGCGCGGGCATCGATCAGCTGGGCGGCTTCCTCGAGCGTCAGCTGGTCCTTGTCGATCGACTTGGGCAGCGTGGCATTGGTCTCGCCGTCGGTGACGTAGGCGCCGTAGCGGCCGTCCATCAGCTTGATCTCGGCCTCGGTACGCGGATGCTTGCCGAGCACCTTGAGCGGCTCGCGGCTCGCACCGCGTGCCGGCCGCCCGGCATTGTTCGCCGCTTCGGCCAGCTTGACCACCGCGGCGTTCATGCCGGTCTCGAACACTTCCATCGTGCCCTGCAGGCGGGCGTATTTCCCGTCATGCGCCAGATACGGCCCATAGCGGCCGATCGACGCGGTGATCGGCTTGCCCGTCTCCGGATGGTCGCCGATCACGCGCGGCAGCTTGAGCAGCTTCAGCGCCAGCTCCAGGTCGAGCTCGACGTCCTTGGGGATCGATGCGCGCGCCGCTTCCTTGCCTTCGCCCAGCTGGATGTACGGCCCGAACCGGCCCGACTTGCGCTCGACGTTCAGGCCCGTGTCCGGATCCTGGCCCAGCACTTCCGGCCCGCTGTCCTCGCCGCTCTCCCCGCCCGGCTGGGCAAAGCGCCGCGTGTATTTGCACTCGGGATAGTTGGAGCAGGCGATGAACGCGCCGAACTTGCCGCCGCGCAGCGCCAGTCGCCCATTGCCGCAGTTCGGGCACAGGCGCGGATCGCTGCCGTCCGCCTTTTCCGGGAACAGATAGGGCGCGAGGAATTCGTCCAGAGCAGCCGTGATGTCCGACGGCTTCTGCTCCATCACATCGGCCGTACGCGGCTTGAAGTCCTTCCAGAACGCCTCAAGCACCGCCTGCCACTGGGCGCGGCCGCCCGACACGTCGTCCAGCTCCTCCTCCAGCTCGGCGGTGAAGTCATAGTTGACGTATTTCTGGAAGAAGCGCTCGAGGAACGCCGTCAGCAGCCGCCCGCTCTCCTCGGCGAAGAAGCGGTTCTTCTCGAGGCGGACATAGGCGCGATCCTTGAGCACCTGGATGACCGAGGCGTAGGTCGAAGGGCGGCCGATGCCGAGCTCTTCCATCCGCTTGACCAGCGAGGCTTCGCTGAAGCGGGGCGGCGGCTGGGTGAAGTGCTGCTCGGCGTTGACCGCCTTCTTGGCTGGCGTCGCGCCTTCGCTCATCCGCGGCAGGCGGCGCGAATCCTCGTCGCCTTCGTCGTCGCGGCCTTCCTCGTACAGCGCGAGATAGCCGGGGAAGATCACCACCTGGCCGGTGGCGCGCAGCCCGTGCTGGCTGGTCGCGTCCTCCAGGTCAATCGTCGTGCGCTCCATCCGGGCCGAGGCCATCTGGCTGGCGAGCGCGCGCTTCCAGATCAGGTCGTACAGCTTGGCATGGTCGCCCGAGCCCGTGCGGTCCTTGCTGAAATCGGTCGGCCGGATCGCTTCGTGCGCTTCCTGGGCGTTCTTCGCCTTGGCGGTGTAGATGCGCGGCTTGTCGGGCACATAGCTGCCGTCATAGCGCGCCGCCACGGCCTTGCGGGCGTCCTGGATCGCACTCGGGTCCATCTGGACGCCGTCGGTACGCATATAGGTGATCGCGCCGTCCTCGTAGAGGCCCTGGGCGATCCGCATGGTGTGGCTGGCCGAGAAGCCCAGCTTGCGCGCGGCCTCCTGCTGCAGCGTCGACGTGGTGAACGGTGCGGCCGGGTTGCGCATCGCCGGCTTGGTCTCGACCGAGACCACGGTGAAGCGGCCTTCCTCGACGGCCTTCTTCGCCGCCTCGGCAGTCTTGCCGTCGCCGATCGAAAGCCGGTCGAGCTTGTCGCCCTTGTACTTGACCAGGCGGGCCTGGAACGGCGTGCCGTCCTGCTCCATGTCGGCGGTGACCGACCAATATTCCTGCGGCTTGAACCCTTCGATCTCGCGCTCGCGATCGACGATGATGCGCAGCGCCACGGACTGGACGCGGCCGGCCGACTTGGCGCCCGGCAGCTTGCGCCACAGCACCGGCGACAGGGTGAAGCCCACCAGATAATCCAGCGCGCGGCGGGCGCGATAGGCGTCGATCAGGTCGGTATCCAGCTCGCGCGGATGCGCCATCGCGGTCAGGATCGCCGGCTTGGTGATCGCGTTGAAGGTGACGCGCTCCACTTCCTTGGGCAGCGCCTTCTTGTTCCGGAGCACTTCCTGGACGTGCCAGCTGATCGCCTCGCCTTCGCGATCAGGGTCGGTCGCGAGGATCAGGCGATCGGCCTTCTTCGCCTCGTCGGCGATCGCCTTCAGCTGCTTCGACTTGTCGGCATAGGTCTCCCATTCCATCGAGAACCCCTCCTCGGGATCGACGGAGCCGTCGCGCGCGGGCAAGTCGCGGACATGGCCATAGGAGGCGAGGACGCGATAGTCCTTGCCGAGATATTTCTCGATGGTCTTCGCCTTGGCGGGCGATTCTACGATGACGAGCTGCATGGGGGGTAAGCGGTCCTCACGTGTACGCGTGTAAGGTGGGGAGCGGCGGCGGGGGCCGTCAACCCGGTTGATCTGGAACTTGGTAACGCTTCGCGGGTATCACTTCGGCACGTCCAGGGGGAGCCAAAGATTGCTCGACGAGACTGTTTCGCCGCCGCCGCGCAGCGGGCATCGCGGCTGGTGGATATTCGGAAGCATCCTCGTGCTCCTGCTGGCCAGCGTCGGTGGCGGGTATCTCTGGCTGCGTGCCAGGCTCGAAGGGAAGGTAGAGCCGCCGCCGCGCGCTTCCGATCAGGTCGAGGTACCGAAGCAGGTCTCCGCGATCGATGTGCCGCTCGACGTCCACGTCTCGGTGATCAGCCGCGCGATCGAGCAGGCGGTGCCGCGCACGCTCTGGTCGATCAACCAGCAGATCGACAAATGCGTGCCCGCCCAGCGGGTCAAGCTGTTCAAGGCGAAGATCAAGGTCAGCCCCGATCTCGGCTGCACCGTGGTCGGCACCGTCACTCGCTCCGCCATCCGCCTGCGCGGCGAGGGCAGGGACATCGTCGCCGATGTGCCGATCCGCGCCAATATCGCCGCGCGCCATGTCGGCGGCTTCCTCAAGGGCGAGACCGCGACCGGATCGGCAATGGTCCGCGCGCGCATCCGCTTGTCTGTCACCGACAATTGGCAGCCGCGCGCCACCGTCCGCCTCGCCTATAGCTGGACCACCCCGCCCGGCATCGATTTCCTCGGGCGCCGCATCACCTTCACCGACAAGGCCGACGAGAAGCTCGGCCCCATTGTCCGCGATCTCGAGCGCAAGCTGCCGCAGGAGATCGCGAAGGTGAACATCCGCGCCCGCGTCGCCGATGCCTGGCGGCAGAGCTTCACCTCGCTCGAGCTGAACGAGCAGAACCCGCCCGTCTGGATGCGGATCACGCCGCAGAAGCTTAGCTATGGCGGGTACAGCCTTTCCGGCAATCGCCTGCGCCTCAGCCTCGGTTTGTCGGCGCTTACCGAGACATTTGTCGGCCCGCGCCCCGAGGATCCGAATCCCTCCCCCTTGCCCCCGCTCGCCCATGACGCCGCCGGATCGAAGCTCGAATTCTTCATTCCGGTGATCGCCGATTACGCCCAGCTCGAGCCCGTGCTGAAAAAGGCGCTGGCCAAGCGCGCCGTCCGCCCGTTCGAGCTGCCAGGCATCGGTCCGGTGGTGGCGCGGTTCGACAAGGTCACCGGCTATGGCACCACCGGCGGCCGCATCGCGGTCGGCCTGACCATCGCCGCGCGCCCACAGAACAGCACCACCGAGACGCACGGCCTGGTCTGGCTCACCGCAGTGCCGGTCAACACGCCGGGCTCGCAGCGTGTCCATTTCGAGCAGCTGGCGGTGAACGGCGATACCGACGGCATCGGCGGCGACCTGCTCGTCCGCCTTGTCCAGGCGCCGGCGGTGTCCGAGGTTCTGGCCGGCGAGCTCACCCAGAACTTCACCCGTGACTTCGAGAAGCTGCTCGGCAAGGTCCGCCGCGCGATCGTCCGCAAGCGCGCCGGCGACTTTCTGATTCGCGCCGACATCGCCGATGTCCGCACCGGCGCGATCAAGGCCAGCGGGCAGGGGCTCTACCTGCCCGTCTGGGCCTCTGGGACCGCGCGGGTGGAGTATGTCGGCCGTTAGGCCAGCATCTTCGCCCGAACCGCATCGATATCCGCCGCCGAGTGGCGCTCGGGCACCCGCTGGTCCTCGGGCCCACTGCCGCGATTGACCAGCCGCCCGCGCTGCACCGCCTCGCGCTCGCCCACTTCGGCGGCCCAGCGGTTGAAATGTTCGTATTCGCCGATGTTTAGGAACTCGGCCGCGCCGGCATAGGCATCGCCGCGCGCCACGCCGCCATACCAGGGCCAGATCGCGATGTCGGCGATCGTGTAGTCGTCGCCGACCATGAACTTGTTCTTCGCCAGATGCGTGTCGAGCACGTGCAGCTGGCGCTTCACTTCCATCGCATAGCGATCGATCGCGTACTGGATCTTGAACGGCGCATAGGCGAAGAAATGGCCGAAGCCGCCGCCCAGGAACGGCGCCGAGCCCATCTGCCACATCAGCCAGCTCATCGTCGCCGCGCGCCTGGCCGGGTCGGTCGGCAGGAACGCACCGAACTTCTCGGCCAGATAGACCAGGATCGCACCGCTCTCGAACACGCTGATCGTCGGGTCCACCGAATGATCGACCATCGCGGGGATCTTCGAGTTCGGATTGATCCCGACAAACCCGCTGCCGAACTGGTCGCCCTCGCCGATATTGATCTTCCAGGCGTCATATTCGGCGCCCGCATGGCCGGCGGCGAGCAGCTCCTCGAGCATGATCGTCACCTTCTGGCCGTTGGGCGTGCCGAGCGAATAGAGCTGGATCGGATGTTCGCCGACCGGCAGCACCTTCTCATGGGTCGCGCCCGAGACCGGCCGGTTTATGCTGGCAAAGGCGCCGCCATTGCCGGCTTCCCAAACCCAGACCTTGGGCGGGACATAGCCGGCGGGCTGGTTGTTGGCGGGATCGGGTGCGTCGGCCATGTCGGGCTCCTTGGGGAGAGGTTGCCGCGGCGATGTAGGAACGGTCCCGAAACTTGCTAGGGCGAAATCAGCGCGGTTCCGACAGGGCGAGCATTACGAAGAACAAGGCGCCCACGGATGCGTTCAGGACCCATGCGAAAATGCCGGACCAGAACAGGATCGGCCGCTCCCGCCGGCCATAGCGCTGCCCACGGTTGTGAACTGCGCCGCGACGCAGGGAGACCATGGTCTCGCCTACGAAAAAGCCCGTGAACACGAGCAGCAAGGCGAAAGCCACATAGATCATGCGGAAATCAGGCTGAGGCGCCCGCCGCCGTGCCGCTCCAGCCGCCCGCCCAGCTCCAGTTCGAGCAGGACGGTCTGCACCACCGCCGGGGCCAACCCCGATTGCCGGATCAGCTCGTCCACGCTCACCGCAACCGGCCCGAGCAGCCCCGCCACCACGCGCCGGTCCGCATCGCTTGCGTCCTCGGGCGGCGGACCCTGCCAGCCGCTGGCCGGAGCCCGCACCGCGCGCGGATCGATCGGGCGGACCATCTCGAGGATGTCGTCCACGCCCTGCACCAGAGTCGCGCCCTCGCGGATCAGCAGGTTGCAGCCTTGCGCCCGCGGGTCGAGCGGCGAGCCGGGGACGGCCATCACGTCGCGCCCCGCCTCGGCCGCGATCCGCGCGGTGATCAGCGAGCCCGATCGCGGTGCCGCCTCCACCACCACCGTGCCCAGCGCCAGCCCGGCGATGATCCGGTTGCGCGAGGGGAAGAAGCGGGCCAGCGGCTCGGTGCCCGGCGGCTGCTCGGCCAGCAGCAGCCCGTCGCGCGCCACCCGTTCCTGCAGCTCGGCATTTTCGGGCGGAAAGGCGATGTCGATCCCGCTGGCGATCACGCCGACGGTGCCACCGCCCAGCGATCCGATATGCGCGGCCGTGTCGATCCCGCGCGCCAGCCCGGAGACCACCGTCACCCCTGCCTCGGCCAGTCCCAGCGCGATCTGCCGGGCGAAGCGGCAGGCGGCAGCGGAGGCATTGCGCGCACCGACGATCGCCACCGCCGGCCGATCGAGCAGCGCCAGCCGCCCGCGCAGGATCAGCGCCGGCGGGGCGCTGTCGAGCTCGGCGAGCAGCGGCGGATAGTCGTCCTCGCCCAGGAACAGGTAGCGGGCGCCCAGCTTCTCGACCGTCGCGATCTCGCGCCGCACCGCGCCCGCATCGGCGATCACCGGCGCGCGCCCACCGCCCCGGGCGGCAAGCGTGGGCAGCGCATCGAGCGCCGCCTCGGCATTGCCGAAGCGGGCGATCAACTGGCGATAGGTAACCGGGCCGATATTGGCGGAGCGCAGCAGCCTGAGCTGTGCCTCGCGCCTGTCAGGCACTTTTCTTGCTGCCGCCGACGCGCGGTTCGGTGCCGTTGAGCAGCCGGTCGATATTGGCGCGGTGCTTCCACAGCACGATCATCGCCAGCGCGAGCAGCATCAGCACCAGGTCGATCCGCCCGAAGAACGCCGCGCTCACCGGCGCGCTGATCGCCGCGCTCATGCCGGCGAGCGAGGAAATGCGCAGCGCCGCCAGCAGCCCGAGCCACACCGCCGCGAAGACGATGCCCGAGGGCCAGTGGAGCGCGAGCACCACGCCCATCATCGTCGCCACGCCCTTGCCGCCGTTGAACTTGAGCCAGATGGGGTAGCAATGGCCGATGAACGCGGCCAGGCCGCCCAGCACACCGCCACCGGGGATCAGCGCGCCTGCGATCAGCACCGCCGCCGCGCCCTTGGCCAGGTCGAGCAGCAGCGTCGCCGCCGCCAGTCCCTTGCGGCCGGTACGCAGCACATTGGTCGCGCCGATATTGCCCGAGCCGATCTGGCGAAGGTCGCCCGCGCCGAAGAAGCGCGTCAGCAACAGGCCGAATGGAATCGAGCCGAGCAGATAACCAAGCAGCAATACGCCGGCCGGGCCGATGGCAGTTTCGAAGGTCAAGAAATCCGCTCCCCCAATCCGGTGCCAACATAGTGGCTGGCCACGGCCGCGCAATGTGGATGGGGTACCAATCGCTCCGACTTGGGCGAAACTCGACTTTGCCCTAGCGTGGCGCGACGAAGTGCGTGGGTGCTGCGGGTGTCGGGGAGCGTTTGGTGCTGGATGAGCGAATGCAGGCGGCGATCAGCCGGCTGACCGAAAACGAAAAGGAATGCCTGCGCCGCCGCCTGCTTCCCCAGACCGCCAAGGAAATGGCGATCGAGCTCGGCGTCTCGCCGCACGCGGTGGAGAAGCGGCTCAAGATGGCCCGCACCAAGCTCGGCCTCTCCTCCTCGCTCCAGGCGGCGCGGCTGCTCGTCCAGGCAGAGTCGCAGTCCGGGTCCCAGGCGCTGGTACCCCATGCGCCGGACCTCGCCGCGCCGTCCCGGCCGCTGCATGCCGGTCCCGTCTCCGGCGGAAGGCGCCGGTGGTGGATTGGAGGAATTGCAATGAGCATCACGATCGCGGCGGCCGCGCTGGCCCTCACGTTGCCCGGCGCCCCGGCACCGCAGCAGAGCGCGCAGGCGCCCCAGCAGAAGATGAAGATGTATGACGGGCCGTTCGTGCCGGCCACGCCGGAGCAGGCCACGGCCTATCTCGCGCAGAGCTTCGCGACGATGGACAAGGACAAGTCGGGCTATCTCGAGGCAAACGAAGCGCCGCGCGCTTCGGTCAGCGTCAACAACGGCCCGCGCAAGGATGTCGGGGCGGAGCAGGGCGGCCGGATGTTCCTCGCCCGCTTCGACACCAATGGCGACGGCAAGGTGAGCAAGGACGAATATATCGCCACGCGCCGCCCGATGGTCCTCGCCATGGGCATCCCGGCCAACTGGAAGCCGCGCAACTGATTTGAGCCCGTCGACCGCGGTAGTGCTGCAATCCTCCCCCTCCGGGGGAGGATTGAGTTGCCTCAAGGCCAGGCGCCACGCGCAGCGTCTGGGGAATCGAGGCCAGATGAGATCCCCCTCGGGGGTGTTTCCGAAACTCGGGGCGGTTGACGCTCACCGGCTGCGGAGCCATGCCCCGCGGCGATGATCGACAATCGCCCCATCTTGTTCTTCGATTCCGGCATGGGCGGGCTTTCGGTGCTGGCGCCCACCGCCGCGCTGCTGCCGCACGCGCCGCTGGTCTATGTCGCGGATTCGGCGGGCTTCCCTTATGGCACCCGCAGCGAAGGCGAGATCGCCGCACGCGTGCCGGCGCTGCTCGGGCGACTGGCGGAGCGCTATGATCCGCGCCTGATCGTCATCGCCTGCAACACCGCTTCGACGATCGCGCTCCAGCATGTCCGCGCCGCGCTCGACGTGCCGATCGTCGGCACCGTCCCCGCGATCAAGCCCGCCGCCGAAATCAGCCAGAGCCGCGTGATCGGTGTGCTCGGCACCGAGGCGACCGTCCGTCAGCCCTATGTCGACGATCTCGCCGCGCGCTTCGCCGGCGATTGCACCGTGCTGCGCCACGGCTCGGCCGAACTGGTCGAGATTGCCGAGGCAGCGCTGGAAGGGGTGGCGCCGGTGCCCGAGCGGATGCGCGCGGTGCTGGACGGGCTGTTCGACCAACCGGAGGGCGACCGCATCGACGTGATCGTCAACGCCTGCACCCATTTCCCGCTGGTCGAGGCCGAACTCGCCGCCGCTGCGCCGCATCCGGTCCGGTTCGTCGATGGCGGTCCCGGCATCGCTCGCCGCGTCGCCTATCTTACGGAAGGGCAGGAATGGCCGGCCGCGCCGATTCCAGGCAAGGCGGTCTTCACTGCCCGCAGTGTCCGCACCGAAGCGCTCGCCCCCGCGCTGGCGCGCTACGGGCTGGGCGTGGTCGAGTCGCTATAGGCTGGGCCGCACACCCATCACACCGTCATCCCCGCGAAGGCGGGGATCCAGGGTAGTTCGGGCGAAGGAAGCAATCGGACCTGTGCTGAACGGATACACCAAAGCGTGCCGCGCACCATTTGCTTGCGACTCTGGATCCCCGCCTTCGCGGGGATGACGGAATAGGATAAGGGACACATCCGGGCCGGCGCTAGCTGCCAGGCCTCCGGGAATCCGCCCTCAGGCCTGCTGCGCCACCGGCACCGTCGCGACCATGTCGCGCAGCCGCGCCGAATAGCGTTCAGCCATTTCCTGGTGCACGCGCCGCGCCGTGGTGTCGTCGGCGCGCGCCGCATGCTCGCGCTCCTCGCGCTCGCGTTTCCGGTAATATTCTATGTCTCTCGCGCTCATTGCGGATGCTCCATACGCAAGCGGGAGCCCTAGTCTCTCAGCCGCGGGCTATGCTTGGGTGCCGACTCGCCCGCGATGGGATCAATGTACCACAGCGGGATCGACTTCCGAACCAACGCATATCAATTCCGTCCAAACCGGATTTTGCTTTGGATCAAAGGCGCTAAATTCCGGTCCGATTAGGCATTATGTCCAACTGGAAATCGCCGGACTTTGGCGGTAGGAACACGTTATGCACAGCGCAGACAGCACAGCGCCCGTCGACTATTCCCGGGTTTTCACGTCCGCGATCGACCGGCTGCATGCCGAGGGCCGCTACCGCGTCTTCATCGATATTTTGCGCAACAAGGGCATGTTCCCCAATGCGCGCTGCTTCGCCGGCCATAACGGCCCGAAGCCGATCACCGTCTGGTGCTCGAACGACTATCTGGCGATGGGCCAGCACCCGAAGGTGATCGCGGCGATGGAGGAAGCCCTCCACGACGTCGGCGCGGGCTCGGGCGGCACGCGCAACATCGGCGGCAACACGCACTACCATGTCGATCTCGAGCATGAGCTCGCCGATCTCCACGGCAAGCAGAACGCGCTGCTCTTCACCTCGGGCTATGTTTCGAACGAAGCGACGCTCTCCACGCTCGCCAAGGTGCTGCCGGGCTGCATCGTCTATTCGGACGAGCTCAACCACGCCTCGATGATCGCCGGCATCCGCAATTCGGGCTGTGAGAAGCGCGTCTTCCGCCACAATGACCTGGCGCATCTCGAGGAACTGCTCGCGGCGGACGATCCGGGCGTCCCCAAGCTGATCGCCTTCGAGTCGGTCTATTCGATGGACGCCGATATCGCCCCGATCGCCGAGATCTGCGACCTGGCCGACAAGTACAATGCGCTGACCTATCTCGACGAGGTCCATGCCGTCGGCATGTACGGCCCGCGCGGGGGCGGCATCTCGGACCGGGAAGGCCTGGCTGATCGGCTGACGATCATCGAGGGCACGCTCGGCAAGGCGTTCGGCGTGATGGGCGGCTATATCGCGGCCGACCAGATGATCATCGACGTGATCCGCAGCTATGCGCCGGGCTTCATCTTCACCACTTCGCTGTCGCCGGTGCTCGTCGCCGGCGCGCTGGCCAGCGTGCGCCACCTCAAGGGCTCGTCGGAAGAGCGCGACGGCCAGCAGGCCGCGGCCGCCAAGCTCAAGGCGATGATGGCCGAGGCCGGGCTGCCGGTGATGCCATCGACCACGCACATCGTGCCGCTGATGGTCGGTGATCCGGTCAAGGCCAAGAAGATCAGCGACATCCTGCTCGCCGAATATGGCGTCTACGTCCAGCCGATCAATTACCCGACGGTCCCGCGCGGCACCGAGCGCCTGCGTTTCACGCCCGGCCCCGCGCATGACGAGAGCATGATGCGCGAGCTGGTCGATGCGCTGGTCGAGATCTGGGGCCGCCTGGAACTGCGCCGCGCGGCGTGATTTCCTTCCTGTTCCCCGGGGGGGGGGCCGGGGGGCGGGGGGGGGGGGGGGGTGGGGGGGGG
>NZ_JASATQ010000105.1:0-10986 GCF_038440415.1 Sphingomonas sp. OTU376
TGGCCCGGCGCCCGGCTCAGATGTCGCCCGTGCCGCCGATTTCCTCCGATACCTCGCTGCGCAGGCGAGGCCCCAGTTCCATGCGTCGGTTGAGCGATTCCACGAACCGTTCCCATCGTTCCTTGCCCATGGCCTGCGCGGCCTTCATGGCGGTATCGGGAAGCGGCGCGGTGCTCGTCAGCCAGAAGCGGATGAACAGCGCCAGCGTCTCGTTACCGAGCTCGACATGCCATTGAAGCCGCCCGAGGTCGCGGCTGATCCGATCGAGCCGGCGCGCCAGCGCTGCTTCGAGCCGCTCGGCACCGTCGGGCGAGAGGAAGGATTCGAGTGCCGCTTCAAGGACCGCGGTCTGCGAGGCGCGGCGCGCGCGGGCGTGATCGGCGAGCTGCCGGGTGAGATCCGCAGGCAGGCGGAACGTGCTCTTGACGCGGGGCGTCCTCACAGGTCGATCCCGTCGTTCGGGTCGAGCGAGGCGTTGCGCGCGTTGCGCGCCATCTGACGCTCGGCGGCCCGCTGTAGCTGGTGTTCCTCGGCCTCGTCCTCGTTGTCGAACTCGAACTCGCCGTGCGGCGCGCTCGCAGCGGGCGCGATGTCTTCATGCGCGCCAAGGCCCGGCTCGCGGCGCAGACCGGAATTGGCGTTGTCGGCCGAGCCCTCGCCTATCCTCGCTTCTGCTTCTTCATCCGCTGGAGAAACGGATGAGGATACCGATTGGGCGCGGGGTATCAGCGGCGGCGCGACGGGTTCCAGGAAAGACCAGTCGTCACGCGGGCGGGGCGTGGCTTTCGGTTCGGCGGGGTCAGGCGGCGGCAGCAAACGAACCCGGAAGCGCGGATCGCTATAGTAGCGCGCTTTCGATGCCCGGATCGGTGCCAGGCCGGACACCATGACGATCTCGTCGCCGGGCGGCAATTGCATTACCTCGCCCGGCGTCAGGAGCGGTCGTGCGGTTTCGGTCCGCGAGACCATGAGATGGCCGAGCCAGGGGGAAAGCCGGTGGCCGGCATAGTTCTTCATGGCCCTGAGTTCGGTCGCCGTCCCCAGTGCGTCCGAGATGCGCTTGGCGGTGCGCTCGTCATTGGTCGCGAAGCTCACCCGCACATGGCAATTGTCGAGGATCGCGTTGTTCAGACCATAGGCCTTCTCGATCTGGTTGAGGCTCTGCGCGATGAGGAAGGCCTTGAGACCATAGCCCGCCATGAAAGCGAGCGCGCTCTCGAAGAAGTCGAGCCTGCCGAGTGCCGGGAATTCATCGAGCATCAGCAGGACGCGGTGCCGGTTGCCCGCAGGATTGAGCTCCTCGGTCAAGCGACGCCCGATCTGGTTCAGGACGAGCCGGATCAGCGGCTTGGTCCGGCTGATGTCGGACGGCGGCACGACCAGATAGAGCGAGACGGCCTCCCCGCCGTCCACCAGATCCGCGATCCGCCACTCCGACTTGCCGGTGACCCGCGCCACGACCGGATCGCGGTAGAGGCCGAGAAAGGACATCGCGGTCGAGAGGACACCGGAACGCTCGTTCTCGGACTTGTTGAGCAGTTCGCGCGCGGCCGACGCGATGACAGGATGGACACCGGCCTCCCCCAGATGCGGGGTCGTCATCATGGCCCGGAGCGTCGTTTCGATCGGTCGCCTGGGGTCCGAGAGAAAGGCGGCGACACCCGCGAGCGTCTTGTCGCGTTCGGCATAGAGGACATGGAGGATAGCTCCGACAAGCAGCGAATGGCTGGTCTTTTCCCAGTGGTTACGCTTCTCGAGGCTTCCTTCGGGGTCAACGAGCACGTCGGCGACATTCTGCGCGTCGCGCACTTCCCACTCGCCCTTGCGGACCTCGAGCAGCGGATTGTAGGCAGCCGACTTCGGATTGGTCGGGTCGAACAGCAGGACACGGCCGTGCCGGCTGCGAAACCCCGCTGTCAGCTGCCAGTTCTCGCCCTTGATGTCGTGGACGATGCAGCTCTCCGGCCAGGCAAGAAGCGTCGGCACGACGAGACCGACGCCTTTGCCCGAACGCGTCGGCGCGAAGCAGAGAACATGCTCGGGTCCGTCGTGCCTGAGATAGCGCGCCGCGAGCCGGCCGAGCACGACGCCCGTCTCGCCGAGCATCCCCGCCTTGCCGATCTCGCGAGGCGTCGCCCAGCGCGCCGACCCATAGGTTTCCGCCTTTTTCGCCTCGCGTGCGCGCCAGACCGACAGGGCGATCGCAATGGCGATGGCGAGCAGACCGCCCGAGACGGCAATGGCCGCCCCCCGGAGGAAGATCGCCGGCGCATAGGCATCATAAGCGAACCACCACCAGAAGAAGGCCGGCGGGGGATAGACCGGCAGGTCGCCGATCACGAACCACGCCTTGCCCAGCGCTCTTTGGTATCCCAGCGCATGGGCGGTCCACTCCGTCGCCCCCCAGACGCCGCCCAGCACGACGCCGAAAACGATGACGATCTGCCCCCATAGGATCTTCGTTGCACTCACCTGCGCTTCTCCTGTGGAAATGGACGGGACGGCATCACAGACCAGGTCCCCTGGTTCGGCCGGGTGCCCAGTCGACATTGCCGCCCGGGCCCAGTGTCCCGCGCACCTGGCCGCCGAGATGGGCTTCGAGTGCCGGGCGCCAGGGCACGAGCTGGAAACCCAGCCCGTCGTCGATCATCGCGAAGCGCCCCGAGGCAAGCGTCACACGCTCGCGGTAGATGCCGCTGACATGCTCGCCGGGCGCCGACGGGCGATGCGGGAGACCCGTCCGGTCGGTGATCGCCTCTGTTGCCAGGGCGAGCTCGCGCGCGCGAAGCGTCGCGACAAGGTCTTGGGCGAAGAGGAACCCCTGCCCTTGCCGGCGCGCCAACCCTGCTCCTTCGAGGAAGTGCGAGCGCGCCTCCAGCGCCGCGCGGATATCGGCGCCGAAGCCGCTGCCGGTGGGAAGGGGATCCCGGGCGACCAGCTGGCGGTCGAGCCAGGTCGCCCCGGACGCGGTGATCTGCGCCTCGAGCGGCAGGTCGGACCGCGTCGCGAGCGATGACCGATCGCGTGCTTGCCGGTCCTGCCAGGAGCGCAGCTCGACGATGGCGCCCGGCCGCGCGTCGCCGGTCATCTCGATATCGTCGAACCGCAGATGGTGAAGGCGGCCGTCTGCACCATCGACCACCGCATAGGCCGAGCCGGCAAGCTCATCGTCGAGGCCGCGTTCGACGAACCGCCCCAGGACCGGATCGGCGGGCGAGCCCGCATGAATGGCGAAGCCTGCCGGATCGGCCGTGCGGCCCTCGGCAAGGATCGCGCGGTACATTGTCTTGATGATGTCGGTCCGGATGGCGAGATCGCGCAAGGTGCGTTCGGCACCGGGCCGCATCGTCCAGCAAACCGGGCCTTCGCGGTCGGCGAGTCCGAGCCGCTCGAGCGTCGTCGCCCGGCCGATGAGAAGCTGCCGCATGCCCGGATCGTCCCGCGGGTCGGGCCTTAGGTCGATGGTGCCGTCGATCCCGCCGGCCATTCGCTCGAGCGAGCGGTCGAGGCTCGTCCAGCGCTCGGCGCCGACTTCCCGTTCGAGCGCGGAGCGGATCTCGTGCCCGGTTCTGGGGCCAAGCTCGAGCGTCGCGCGTTCCTCGGCGCGGGCGCGCAATCCTTCGCGGATATAGTCGCGGTCGATGACGAGGTCGGTGCCGTCCGTGGCCACGCCGCGCACCAGGATGTGGATGTGCGGATTGTCGGTGTTCCAGTGATCGACGGCGACCCAGTCGAGCGGCGTCGACAGGTCCCGGGCCATATCCTCCATCAACTCGCGCGCGAAGGTCCGGAGGTCGGCCAGGTCGGCGGCATCCTCAGGACTGACGATGAAGCGGAAATGATGGCGGTCGTCTTCGCAGCGCGCGGCAAAGGCATCGCCGTCGGCGGCATCGGACCGGGCATCGAACAGGTTCGCGTCGCGCCCGTCGCGCGTCACGCCGTCGCGTTTCAGATAGGCGACATGCCGGGCGAGCGGCGCCGCGCGAAACCGCACGCCGTGATGGCGGACCACGCGCGCCTTGATGATCACCCGGCGGCTTGCGCTTTGGCCGCCGGTGCGCAGCCGCGCGATCCGGCCGCGCCCGGCGGCGCCGGTACCGCGTCCCGACTTGCCGCCGCGCCTCGCATGGCCGGCCCTTGCAGCAGCCCGGCGGACCTGGGCGGCAAGGCTCTGGGAGCGCCTGCCCACCCCACTCCCCGCATCCCGGCTTCGCCCTGGACGAATTTGGAATTCATTCTCGTCGCCCGTCATCGGACCGCATCCGCCGCCGGCGCCAGACGCTCGGGCGTTGAATTCCTTGGGAAAATCCCGGAAGGCGCCAGACGCCCGATCGGGGTGCCAGACGATTTCCTTCCTGTTTCACAACCACATAGCCGCCCCCGGCTGGCGCGCCTTTTATCTCGCCATCGCCCCTTCCCTCCCTGCAGAACCTCCCGCACGCTCTCAGGCGAGAGCGCCAATCGAGCAACGGGCTGCACGCGCCAGGCGATTTCGGTCACAGCCTGGGCTGCCCGGAAAGAGGGACGAAGAGGAGGTTTGCCGGGCCCGCGACATCCCGGCTCGCTGCTGTCGAACGGCCGTCTTCGCCATCGTTTCGGGCGGCGACAGCAGCAGACGGAGCGGATAGCTCTCTGGACGAGACAATGTCCGCCTTTGAGCCCGCGAAGAGCGCCGCATCGCGCCAGGATGGCGGCGCGAGCTCAGGCGTCGCGATGTCGGCGACGGCCAGCGTCGGTACGATGCGGCGCACATAGGCGGTGGTTTCCGCAGGCAGCCTTCGACCGGTCGTCCGCCAATCGTCGACCCTGCCGGGCCCGGCGTTATAGGCCGCGAGCGCGGTTGCGGGATTGCCATAGCGATCGAGCATCTCGCGCAGATAGGCGGTGCCGCCAAGCACGTTCGCCCGAATGTCGAACGGGTCCTGCCCGAGACCGTAGCGGGCGGACAGCACGCCCCAGGTGGCGGGCATGAGCTGCATCAATCCCATCGCGCCCGCCGGCGACACGGCGCGCGGATTGCCGCCACTCTCCGCCCGGATCACGGACCAGATCCACATCTCCGGAATGCCGAAACGGCGCGAGGCTTCGGTCACAGCCGTCATCAGGGCATCCGCCGGGAGCGCGCCACCGGCGGCGACGGATTGCAGCGGTTTTCGTGCTTGTGCCGCACCAAAAGGGACCGCGCAGACGAGAAGGATGGCCGCACCGGCGCGCATCGCGCCTGCACGGCATCGGCTGATGGCGCGCATGCCCCTAGCCCGCCTTCGGGCGCCGCACGCGCGGCGACCAGAGCAGCAGGTGCTCGCCGTCCTGCGCGGGCGAGCGCAGCAGATTGGCTCGGATCGGGCGCGGAAATGTCGGGCAATCGAGCTGCACCGCGACATAGTCGCCGGCCTTGTCCGAGCGATGGCTCCAGCCGGCGCCGACCTCCACCGTGCCGTCAGCGGCCTCGAGCATGATACGCCAGTCTGGCGTCCGTTCGGCGCCGGGCGAAGACAGGCGCACCAGGCGGAGCGCCACATCGAGCGTCAACGTTTGAAGTCGTCCGGCATAGCCGTCAGGGGATTGCGTGAAGGTACCGATTTGCATGCGTGATGCTCCTTTCGTCATGGTTGGGAAGTGGATCGGAGCGCGCGCGACTGGCCACCAGCGCGCCAGCAAAGCGCGGCGCCCGGCGTGTCGCGCGTGAGAAGCGGCGTCGCGCGGCCGATCAGGCCCGCAGCCGGCACGGGCCCGAAGTAGCGGCTGTCGAAGCTATCGGCGGTGGGATTGAGGAGAAACAACTCGCCCTCCCTGATGCGGCGGCAGCCCTGCCAGAACGGCAGAATCCGGGCATGGCTGTCGAACGGCCGGGCAAGCGCTACGAGGCGGCCGGCGATCGTGACGGCGCCGCCGCTGCGGCAGACGATCTGCCCGGGAAGCGCCGCGACATGCTTCAGGAGCGGAACGCCGAGGGCGAGATAGTGGCGCTCCACCATCATTCTGGCCAGCAAGGGCGGTGGCGAGATGGCAACGAGGTCGCCGGCGCGCAGCATGGCGCCGGGATGGACGCGATAGAGTCCGATCGGCGCGCTGGCACTGGCGTTCCAGAGCAGCCGGGGTTTCGGAGCAAACCGGCCGATCGCTGGCACCAGGACCGCGCAAATACCGGCAATCCCGAGCGCAATCGGAGCCATGCGCGGCCGCCTCATTGCCCGAGCGC
Organism: Sphingomonas sp. OTU376; assembly: GCF_038440415.1. Classification (NCBI taxonomy): domain Bacteria; kingdom Pseudomonadati; phylum Pseudomonadota; class Alphaproteobacteria; order Sphingomonadales; family Sphingomonadaceae; genus Sphingomonas; species Sphingomonas sp. OTU376. The sequence continues at coordinate 6,203 of NZ_JASATQ010000105.1, forward strand.
CTTGCGCTTCAGCCAGGCGCGGTGTCGCTCCGCGGAATATGGCCTGGGGACCTCGCCCGAAGCGATCCGATTGCCGACATGCCGCCAGTGATCGGGCGCGGCGTCGCACGGATCGACGCCTGCTCTTTCCACCGCGTCGATGGCGGCGAGCACCTGGGCGACCCTGGGCCAGCCCTCGACCGAGAGATGGATTTCGCCACCGGGCTGCACAAAGGGCAGCGTCGTATAGCCCTCGCCTTCGCCTGGCGCGCGCAGGATATCGATCCGAGAATGGATCGTGCCGAAGTCGTTGGCGCTCCAGCGGACGAACGCGAACATGGCGCCGGGCCGAAAGGACACGAAGCGCGTCCGCCGTGTCGCGATGCGCTCTGCGGCGATGCGACCGAAGCGGATCCAGTGCTCGAGGCGCTTCTCGATCCAGATGAGTTCGACTTCGGTTCGTACGGAACCGGTGCGTCCGGTCCGCACCGGCGGCAGCCGTCCGAGAGGCATTGCGACGGTCATGAGCGTACCCCGAAGGAAGCATGGGAAGATCGGGCGCCGCGGCGTGTCGCCGCCGCTGCGGGTGCGCTGCTGCGGCCGGCGGGCGGGATCGGGCGCAGGCCGGCGCCGATAGCGCATGGCAGCGCGCCGCGCGTTAGCAGGAATCCGAAGGATTCCCTTCTATTAGCATGGTTAGGCGCGATCATTTTCCAATGATCGCAGCAGCTTATATGCGCATCCGGTTCCCGATAGGACGAGGATGCGGTTCCTGATGGGACGAGCTGTCCGGTTCCCGATAGGACGAGGGTCATGGCCGCTTGTCCACAGGCTTGAGGCGCACGCGCCGCATGGCGGCATCGAGCGGATCGACCGGCAGTGGGGCGAAGTACAGGCGTTCCCGGCCGAATGCACGCTCGATCGCGAGCGTGTATCCAGGAAGGGATTGGCGCCGCACGATCGCACGCAGCTCGAATGCAAAGCGTTTGCGCGGCGACAGCACGCCCGACTTCAGGTGGAGATGCGCAAAGTCGAAGCTCCAGCCGCCCGGCTGGCGCCCGCCATGCTTGCGCACAAGCCGGTAGAGCCAGCGCTCGAGACCGCCGGTCAGGCTGAAATATTGGCGGTCGATCGTGAGAACCAGCGCGCGGTCGAGCACGCCTGCATAGAACCAGTCCGGCAGGATGAGTTCGATGCCAAGCGGCCTGCCCTGCACATCGAAGCGTTCCTGCCATTCGTTGATCCAGGAGAAGCGATGGCGTCGGCGCTGGTGCTGCTGACGGATCGAGGTCGCGACGGTCGTCGACTGCAGACGGTCGAGTGCGGCGCGCAGGCGGTCGTAATTGTCGCGGCCCGTTCCCCGCCCGGTGAAGGTCAGGATCTCATAAGGCGTGGTCGCCATCAGCCGCGAGGTCGGCCGACCAGCGTCGCGCGCCTCGACGATCTGGCTTGCCGCCCAGAGCAGGATATCGGCGTCCCAGATCGTCGCCATGCCGTGCTCGGGAACCGCTTCGACCGAGATCCAGGTCTCGCCCATGCGAAAGTCGATGGGCGTCACGCGCTTCGATTTTGCGAGGCTGAAGAACGGCCAGACCATCAGATCCTGCGCGTCGCGCAGTGCAATGTCGCCAGGGATCGAGCGGAAAAGCTCGAGCTGCGCGCGCTCGCCAAATGCAGCCGCTCGGGATGAACCAGCGTGCGACATCAGCGGCGCACCGGCCCGTCGCCGTGCCAGACGGGGGCAATCTTCATGATGGCGGTCGCGGTCGGCTTGTGCAGCCCTTGCTGCAGCCAGGCATCGAGCGCCTCGAGCGTATAGAGAACGCGGCCCCCGAGCTTGTGATAATCCGGACCTGTCCCGCAGTAGCGATGCTTTTCGAGCGTGCGCGGGCTCAACCCGACGTGAAGCGCCGCGTCGGGGGTTTTCAGGTAGCGGGGCGGACCATGCGGTCTCGCGTCGTCCATGTGCGGTCTCCGTCGAATGGGCTCGGCGGACCGTGACGGAGAAGGGCGAAGCAGGCGGAGCGGCTATTTTGGACGCGGCACTTTTGTCGCACCTGAAGCAGGCGTCATCCGCACAGGAGCGTGCGATAGCCGCCGTTCATCAGCGTCATGGCCTCTTCAACCAGGCGTTGGGTCCGCCGCCGCTGGGACGACGACTTCCATTCGGCGCCGCGCCCGACGCTCAGCCCGGAATAGACGATCTTCCGCGCAAGTTCGTACGACGTGTAGGCCGCGGCTGGTGCCAGGACGGCATCGAGCAGGTCGAGCAGCAGCGATAATCGCTGCCGCTGGAACGTCGTCGGCCGAAATCCGGGCGGCAGTCGTGCCGGCGGTGCGCCGGCCAGGCGCCGGTCGAGGCGCCGCACCGCTGCATGGCGAAGGTCGACATGATCGTCGCGGATCAGCACATAAGCGAGCGGGCCGATGTCCTCTGCCGCGCGCATCCACAAGCGGTGCAGCCCATCCACATCGCGCAGGATCATGTGCCGCCCGCTTGCATCGCGGTGGTCCGCGGCAATGATCGGCCAGGCCTCGATGTCGCGCGGATCGAGACCGGGATAGCCCCCAGGCGCGGGTTCGACGATGACGGTCGTTGGCGAAAGGGACGGCGCCCAGAGCGCGGGCGCGTGCCCGGGCGAGTCGTCAGGCGAGACCGGGAAAGATCAGCCCCCATCGTCGGGCCATGACCTCCGGGTCCGGTCCGTTCGGGTCGACCCTGTCGAGGTGCAGTTCGGCATATTCGCGACGATAGTCCGGGTTGCGCCGCAGGAACTCCTGTGCGAACCCGGCAATGTCCAGGCCCCCTCGCGGATCCTCGAACGTGCTTTGCCGGCCTGCCATACGCCCTCGCACAAATCGGCGCGCAACTTGGAAGGTGGCGGTTTCTTGGGACATTCCGCCAATTGGGGAGCGGCCTCCCCAGAAATGGGGAGCCCGCCGGCATGGTCGTCGGCGGGCCCGCCCGGATCAGTTCGGGTTGCGATTGCTCGGCCGCGTCCAGACCAGATCATAGGCGCCCTCGTCACCCTCGAAGAGCTGGCAGAAGATCGGGGCGACAAAGCCGGGATCATCCAGTTTGACCGAAAGATAGGGTCGATCGTCATTGGTCCGCTTCGTCCAGGCGGCCCCGACTTCGGCGTCGTTGACCAGCACCCGGTGCGTCGGCGCATTGCCGTTCGGGTTGGTTTCGGGAACGATCCGGACCGATTTCGACTGGACCGAAAGGGTGATGATCTGGCCGCGGAACTCGCCCGAGACCTTCTTGAAGCTGCCGATCTTCGCCATGATGAAATTCCTTTTCCGAGAGTTCGAGGCGCTCGATTGCAGCCTCGATGCGCGGTTCAGGCCGGATGGCGATCGGCGTCGCAGCGTCAGCCCGTAGCGCCAGCGAAGGACCCGTACGGCTAGCTTTCTTGGCTCGCGAGGAACGGCGGTACGCCGGGGGAAGAAAGTTCGCCGGGCGGGTTGCGACACGCCGATCGAGCGGAACGCGCCCTTCCGGCAGGCGCATCCATTCGAGGCGACAAGCGAGCACGGAAAGCGATTCGGGACGGAACCGATAGGCGGTGGTCGTGATGCCCGGGAACGGGCGATCTTTGTGGGCCAGCTATGCCCTGCCCTGCACAGGTCTTCGGCTGGTCATCCGATGCCGCCAGGCACCGCGCCCGCCTCGACAGCTGGGTCTTCCAGATGCGGGAATCACGTCCGGATGGACGGCGCAAGCGATCCTGGGCGATCCCTTTTTCTCGGCAAGGATGCGCCCGATTGGGTGACGCGTCGCCACGCTGCGACGAGGGTGGCCAGGCCTCCAGTCCAGCTCACCAGGTCGAGCGTCAGACCCGGATCGATCGCAAGGCCGGCGATGCCGTGCGCGGCGTGGTATCCGGCGAATGCCGCGGGAAGTGCGAAAGCAAGCGCGATGCATGCGCGCAGAACCGGCGACTTTATCAGCGCGAATGCGAGCTCGGCGACGACGAGAAGGAGAATGCCGGCGCCAAGGCCGCCCAGAACCGAGACGATATAGCCATGATCGTGGCCAAGCAGCCAGAACATCGCACCGAGCCCAGCATAGAAAGGCAGCGCGTGGACGGCGAGCCGGAAGACCAGCCACAGTGCATAGAATCCGGCAAAGATCGCCAGGACAAGGAACAGGGTCATAAGCGTCCTCCATGACATGTCGTCATCGGACGCGCCCGCCACCACCTCCACAGCGCGATCTGCGCATGAACCCTAGCACGGCCCCATCCGGCCGCAAGTGGTGCCGGACGACCCTGCCCCAGTCGCCGCATCGGGCTAGCGGGCGAACGGGTCATATTCGCGGACGATCTGTGCGGGATCGCCGTCGAATTCCTCGCTCGGCATGGCGAAGAATCCCTTGTCCGTCCTGATCAGGAGAACGATGGTCATCAGCGTGCGCGAGAGGGTCCAGGCGAAGGATTGCGCGGTTGCGAGCGGCATCTGGAAGGCTCCTGTGCTGGAGCGGAGACCGTCCCCGCCCGACAGGTGCCCCGCCGGCCGGGGACAGGCCGCAATCACCGCGCCGCCCGGCGCGGCCGCACGCGCGCGTAGCGGACCCTTTACGGGTTGATTGAAGGAGGCTTGTCCTCGCGCCCGGGGATCAGCATCGTCGGGCGGGGCGGCTCTCCGCTCCTTGGGAATCTGCCCCAATGCCGATCGAATATGCTCTCGACGCCCAGGGGTAGGCCGTGCGAGCAATCACGGATGAATGACGGGGATACAGGCAGCGGGGGGGGGGGCCCCCCCGGGGGGCGGTTTAATGATGGGGTGTGGGGGGGGGGTTG
>NZ_JASATQ010000106.1:0-10610 GCF_038440415.1 Sphingomonas sp. OTU376
CCGGGGAGCGTAGAGGTCTGGGAGCAGGAGGGGCGCTACCCCCTAGGCGTGATGATCCTCTTCGTCGCGGGAGAACCAGCGCTGGATCAGGTTGCGATTGTCGGCACGGGGGCGGGTGTCGTGCCCGTCATGGCCGTCATGATAGCCGTCGTCATAGCCTTCCGCGCGGCGCGGTTCGGGATCGGAGCCGATCGCGCGGCCATGGATGATCCAGCGCAGCACCAGCACCACCGCGAGCATCAGCAGGCACCACGGCCCGATGCTGGCGAGCAGCTGGACGAGCTGGGCGACCGAATTCTCGAGCGTCTGCCCCGCGGTCTGGAAATTCGCCTCGGACGAGCCGAGCCCGCTCAGCGCGCCGCTCGATTCATAGGTGAACAGCATCGGCACATTGGCGAGGGTCTGGCCCTGGCTGGCCTCGACCTCGGCGATCACCGCCAGCGCGTTCTGCAGCCGGGCCGCGCGCGCCTGGGCGTCGGGCGTGGTGCTCGACCTGGCATTCTGGAGCTGGTCCTGCAGCCGCTTGACCACCGCCACGCTGCGCGCGGTCGCGGTGGAGTCGGCGCCGGTGATCTCGGTATCGGTCAGCACGCCATAGGAAGCGGCGACATTCTTGGTGACCGCATCGCCGAACTGGCGCGCGATCGAGGGATCGATGCGTACGGTGAGCACCGCGCGGGTCTTGTTCCCGTCGTCCACCCGGTAGCGCATCGCCAGGATGCGGCAGCGCGCCGGGCCGATCCGGTCGCAGGCATCGGCATTGGACTGGAGGACGCCCTTCACCTTGGCGCCGGGCAGGCGATAGGCATAGCGATAGTCGAAGCCGGTGCCGGTGGAGGCGAATGCCTCGGCATTGGCGGACGATGCGAAGTCCGACTTGTCCTTGCCGTCCGCGGAGCGATTGATGTCATCGCAGCCCGCGAGCAGCGCGAACGCCGCCAGTGCCCAAACGAATCGCATGGGTTCCTCCCTGTTCCTTCACGAAGGAGTAACCATAATTTCGTGACAGGCCCAACCCGCCTGGATCGCGCCGGTCATCCCTTTTCGGGATCGCGCCGATCGATATCAGCAATGCTTATGGGTGGCGGGAGGCGTTGCACTGCCGCCCGCCTCTTCGTGTTCCGAGGGATCAATCAGGGAACAGCGGAGATCCGGACCGGCGCCGCGCTGCGCGCCACCGCCTGCTCGCGCGCCGTGGCGATCGCGCGCCTGGCCTCGGCCTGGCAGCGCAGCGATTCCGGCGCGGGATTGATGAAGCCGGGGCGCACCTTGCCGCAGACTTCGTCGAGCGCGCGGGCAATCCGGCGGTCGAGCGCCTTGCGATCGGCGGCACGGGAAAGGTCGAGATCGGCGTAGCTGACACGCGCGATATTGGTGCGGTCCTGCGCCTTCGCGGCCAGCGGGATCAGCGCCGGGGAAAGGATCAGGGCGAGGGGGATGAGCATCTTCAGCATGGCTTGGTTCCTTTGGATGCGCGCCATGTTCGGCACCCCCTCCATCTGCGCCCGAAGCCGCGCCGGGACCAACTAATCCTTGGCTAACAGGCATAAGCTGTGCTTGTATATGGAAATGCGCCGCCTTCCGCCTCTCGCCGCCGTTCGCGTCTTCGAAGCCGCCGCGCGCCACGGCAATTACACGCGTGCCGCCGAGGAACTGGGCATGACCCAGGCTGCAGTGAGCTATCAGATGAAGCTGCTCGAGGAGCGGCTGGGCGTGGCGCTGTTCGCACGCAGCGGCCGCGGCATCGCGCTCACCGAGGTCGGACAGCGGATCGCGCCCCAGCTCACCGGCGCGTTCGATGCGATGGGCAAGGCCTTCGCATCGATCCATGCCGAGACCGAGAGCGTGATCAGCATCACCGCGCCGCGCACGCTCGCCACCAACTGGCTGGCGAGCCGCCTGGGCTCGTTCCAGCTCGCCCGGCCCGACCTGGCGGTGCGCCTCCATGTCGGCGACGAGATGATCGACCTGCTCGCCGGCGAGGCGGATATCGCGCTGCGCGGCGCGCCCGGGCCGATGCCGGGCCATTGCTGCCACTTCCTGATGCGGATGCCGGTCACGCCGATGGCCAGCCCGGCTTTCCTGGCCAAGCATCCGCCGGTGCGCACGCCGCAGGACCTGCTCGAGCTGCCGCGGCTTACCTATCGCGACGATTGGTGGGACTTGTGGTTCGCGGCCGCGCTGGGCGAGGCGCCCGATACCAGCCAGATGCCCGGGCTGCGCTTCGATTCGCAGATCCTCGACGGCAATGCCGCGATCGCGGGGCACGGCTTCGCGATCCTCAGCCCGCCTTTATGGCAGCCGGCGATCGATGCCGGCCAGCTCGTCCAGCCGCTGCCGCAGGTGGCGCATTACCGCAATGCCTTCTGGCTGATGTATGCCGAGAGCAAGCGCAACCAGCCCAAGATCCGCGCCTTTCGCGACTGGCTGCTGGCCGAAGTGAAGCTCTCGCTGCGCGACGATCGCTGGGGGGCGGGGGTGCCGCCCGAGGGGGTGCAGGCCTGACGCTTTCAGTTCCCGGGCGAAGGCCGGGGAACCGCTTGCTGACGGAACAGGGGGACGGGGACAAGCCGTCCCCCTGCCGGCGTCATGCCTTAGAAGCGCACGCCGATGCCGGTGAGCAGCTGGTGGCGATCGTTCTTGAGGTTCCCGACATCGCTGTAGCTGGTGTAGCGATATTCGGCCTTGGCATAGACGTTCGAGGTGAGCTTCTGCTCAAGGCCTGCGCCGAGCCGCAGTCCGTCGGACTTCCTGTCGAAGGACGGGCCGGCGCTGCTCGCGATATTGTAGCTCTGGCTGGCCCAGCCGACCTTGCCGTAGATCAGCGTCTTCGGGCTCAGCGCATAACCAAGGCGGCCGGAGACATCGATGTCGCGGCCGGCGCTGACCTTGTAGCTGTTGGGGTCGCCGGGCGGGAAGGGGCCGACCTTGGTGTTGCCGGCGACCATCCAGCCGATACCGGCTTCCACGCCGAGCGTGACACGCTTGCCGACCGCTACGTCGAATCCCGCGGCGCCGCCGGCACGCATGCCGGTCAGTTCCTGGCCGGCAATAGCGTCATCGCCGCTCTGGTCGAGGCCGATCGTTGCTTCGACGCGCGGGCCGGCAAAAGCCTTGGCCGGCGCCTGTTCGGTTTCCTGAGCAAAGGCAGTGTTCGCGCCGGCGAGGCAAGTCGCGGCGGCGAGTATCAGGATCGAGTTACGCATGTTGCTCACTTTCGTTCAAATTCCCCTGTGTTTCGGGGACGGAACGACGATGATGATCCCGCAATGATCCGTGAGAATTTGTAATGCTGCGGTGAGATTTTGCGAGAAAATGCGAAATGCGGCAGGGTTCGTGTTTTAATACTGACTCTATTGTGGCGATTTCAGGATTTTATGGCGGATTTGCCTTTTTTTATTGCTGCGGCGGAGGGCGATTTATGCAGCCGCCCTCCGCCGCGCGCGCCCCGGATATCCATCCCGAGCTCTTCCTCGTTGGTCTGGTCATAGCCGATCGTGGCTTCGATGCGGGGGCCGGTGAAGGGATTCCGGCCGGTGTCCCGGGGTTCGGCGCTGTCCTGGGCGGCGGCGGTGGAGGCGCCGAAGGCAGTGAGGGCGAGGGCAGTGAGCAGGAGGGGCTTGCGCATGGAGTATCCTTGTTCTGGAACGACGTCTCGCGTCTGGCCCGAACACGGAGGTGCTTCCGGTCGCCCGCAGAAACCTGCGACCAGGGTCGACCGGCATGCGACCGGGGCCGCCCGCGCCTGGTGCATGCGGAGCGAAATAGATTGTGCCGCGGGCTGGAAAAGTTGGAAATGTTCTGCTTTGGTTCCGGAATGCCTGTCTGCTCCGAACCCTGGCTTCGATCATCGGCTTCGTTGCCGCTCCCGCGTGTGCGTGGGGATTCAAGGGATTCAACATTTTTTGGCGAGGGATTCGGCAAAAGCGTGGAAAATTCGTGGTTTAGGGATTCAACCAATCGGTTGAGCATCGAAATGCCCGACGACATGGTTGAATGTCGCCGCCACCCGGCTTGGCGCTTTGGCTTTGCTGCTGCTATCCGGGGTGGGAAATGAGCCTAGACACCGATCTCCAAGACCCCGGCGCGCCTTCCGATGTCCCCTTCGACAGCGCGCTTTCCGAGCGCTACCTGGTCTATGCGCTCTCTACGATCACCGCGCGCTCGCTGCCCGATGTCCGCGACGGGCTGAAGCCGGTCCACCGCCGCCTGCTCTGGGCGATGCGGCTGCTGCGGCTCGATCCCGCGAGCGGCTACAAGAAGTGCGCCCGCGTCGTCGGCGACGTGATCGGTAAATACCATCCGCACGGCGATCAGTCGGTCTATGACGCGATGGTCCGCCTCGCCCAGACCTTTGCTCTCAGATACCCGCTGGTCGACGGCCAGGGCAATTTCGGCAATATCGACGGCGATAACGCTGCGGCCTATCGCTACACCGAGGCACGGCTCACCCAGGTCGCCATCGACCTGATGGACGGGCTCGACGAGAATGCCGTCGATTTCCGCCCCACGTACAACGGGGAAGACGAGGAGCCGGAGCTTTTCCCGGGCCTGTTCCCGAACCTGCTCGCCAATGGCGCGGCCGGTATCGCGGTGGGCATGGCGACGAGCATCCCGCCGCACAACGCCGCCGAGCTGATGAACGCCGCGGTGGCGCTGATCGACAATCCCCAGGCCAATGTCCTCGACTATGTCCAGGGTCCGGATTTCCCGACCGGCGGCATCATCGTCGACAGCCCGGCGGCGATCGCCGAGGCCTATAGTACCGGCCGTGGCGGCTTCCGGGTGCGGGCGAAGATCGAGAAGGTCACCGAGAAGGGCGGGGGCTGGCACCTTGTCGTCTCGGAGATCCCCTACGGCGTCCAGAAGGGCAAGCTGATCGAGGGGATCGCCGATCTCATCAACGAGAAGAAGCTGCCGATCCTTGGCGATGTCCGCGACGAGAGTGCCGAGAATATCCGCATCGTGCTCGAGCCGCGCAGCCGCACGGTGGTGGCCGAGGACCTGATCAACAGCCTCTACCGCCTCTCGGACCTCGAGACGCGCGTGCCGCTCAACCTCAACGTGCTCGACAAGCACCGCACGCCGCGGGTTATGAGCCTGCAGGAAGCGTTGCTCGGCTGGATCGAGCACCAGTTCGTGGTGCTGCGCCGCAAGTCCGAGCACCGCGTGGCGAAGATCACCGACCGGCTGGAGCTGGTCGGCGGCTATATCATCGCCTTCCTCAACCTCGACCGGGTGATCGAGATCATCCGCACCGAGGATGAGCCCAAGCCGGTGATGATGGCCGAGTTCGAGCTGACCGACCGCCAGGCCGAAGCGATCCTCAACATGCGTCTGCGCTCCTTGCGCAAGCTCGAGGAGATGGAGCTCAAGCGCGAGCGTGACGCGCTGGAGAAGGAAAAGGCCGATCTGGAGACGCTGCTCTCCTCCGATGCGCGCCAGCGCACCCGGATGAAGCGCGACCTTGCCAAGATGATCGAGCGCTACGGGCCGGAGACGGTGCTCGGCAAGCGCCGCACCGTGGTCGAGGAAGCGGCGCCGGCGCGCGAGATCCCGCTGGAAGCAATGATCGAGCGCGAGCCGATCACGGTGATCCTGTCGGCGCGCGGCTGGATCCGCGCGATGAAGGGGCATGTCGAGGATCTGTCGGGCGACGCGCTGAAGTTCAAGGAAGGCGATGCTGCCTATCTCGCCTTCCACGCCCAGACCACCGACAAGCTGCTCCTCGCCGCCGATAATGGCCGTTTCTACACGCTGGGCGCGGACAAGCTGCCCGGCGGGCGCGGATTCGGCGAACCGGTGCGCCTGATGATCGACCTGGAAGGCGAGCGGAACATCGTTGCGCTGCTGCCGTCCAGCCTCGCACCGAAGCTGCTGGTCGCCGCCGATGACGGGCGCGGCTTCGTCGTGAAGGTCGAGGATGTGATCGCCGAGACCCGCAAGGGCAAGCAGGTCGTGACGCCGCGTGCGGGCGCGCATCTCAAGCTGGTCCGGCCGATCGGGGCCGAGGACGATGCGGTGGCGGCGGTTGGCGACAATCGCAAGCTGCTGGTCTTCCCGCTCTCCGAAGTGGCGGAGCTTGGGCGCGGCCAGGGCGTTCAGTTGCAGCGCTACCGCGACGGTGGCCTGAGCGACGTGCGGACGTTCAGGATGGTCGATGGCCTGAGCTGGGCGATGGGCGGCGAGAGCGGCCGGACGCGGACGGAAAGCGACCTCTCGCCCTGGCGCGCTACACGCGGCGCGGCGGGGCGGATGGCGCCCAATGGCTTCCCGCGGGACAATCGTTTCTGACCCGCGGATAAAAGTCTGTTGTTTCAGGTGGTTTTAACCAATCGGGGCTAGGCCGGTCACGATGGTGTTCGCCAGAGCAAAGAAGAAACGAGTCGAGGCACCGCTGCCCCCGCCGCAGCCGGCGGACCCGCTTGTCTTCGGCCCGGGCGTCTCCGCGATGATGCTGGACATGCTGCCCGTGCCCGCGGCGATCATCGAATTGCAGGAAGACGGCTTCGTCTTCGACGCGGTCAACCGCCCGTTCCGCCTCGCCGGGCTCGGCACCATCGCCAGCGAGTCGCCGCTGATTCGGCTGCTCGGTCCGCGGCTCAAGAAGTTCGTCGAATCGAACGAGATGCAGTGCGAGATCGGCTGGCAGTTCGGCGACGAAGTCGATGCCCGCCACTTCCGGGTCATCATGGCCAAGCGTGCCGACCGTCGCTCCGCGCCGCGCTGCATGGTCACGCTGATCGACCACACTTCGGAACTGCGCACCGAATACAGCCTGCGCCGCGAGATGGCGACGGACAGCCTGACCGGCCTGCCCAACCGCGCTGGTTTCTCAGATGCGCTCGAGCATGCGATCACGCCGGAAAATGCCCGGGATTTCGCGGTGCTGGTGGTCAATCTCGACCGGTTCAGCCGCGTCAACGCCTGCATGGGCGGCCTGGCCGGCGACGAGCTGCTCATCACCGTGGCACGCCGGGTCAAGGGCGCGCTGCGCAGCCGCGACACGCTGGCCCGGATGGGCGGCGACGAGTTCGGCGTGCTGCTGACCCTCGACGAGGGGCCGGGCGACGCGCTCCATGTCGCCAAGCGCATCCAGGCGGCGCTGGCCAACCCGTTCCGCCTCTCCGACTTCGAGATCCGGGTCGATTGCTCGATCGGCATCGCGCTCGGCGCCGACAATGACGGCGATCCCGAGGATCTGGTGCGCAACGCCCAGTTCGCGGTGAAGCGCGCCAAGAAGAGCGGCCGCACCGAGATCTACCAGACCCACACCTTCGACATCGCCCGCGAGCAGTTCGGCATCGAGACCGAGCTGCGCCGGGCGATCGAGAACGGGCAGATGACACTGTGCTACCAGCCGATCTGCGACCTCGCGAGCGGCCGGATCACGTCGTTCGAGGCGCTGGCCCGCTGGACGACCGAGGACGGCGTCCGCCTGTCGCCCAATGATTTCATCCCCGTCGCCGAGGAATCGGGCCTGATCATCCCGCTCGGCCGCTGGGCGATGGAAGAGGCGGCGCAGACCATCGCGGCCTGGGACCGTACCGCGGGCGGCGATTGCGGCGTCAAGGTCGCGGTCAACCTCTCGGCGATCCAGCTCCAGCGCGATCACATCCCGGCAATGGTCAAGAACGCGCTCGACCGGCACGGCGTCGACGGCAGGCGCCTGACGCTGGAGCTTACCGAGAGCGCGATCGTCACCGATCCGGACCGCATCGCCCAGACGATGAACGCGCTGAAGGACCTCGGCGCCACGCTGGCGATGGACGATTTCGGTACCGGCTATTCGAACCTCGCCTATCTCCAGAAGCTGCCGATCGACCTGCTCAAGATCGACCGCAGCTTCGTCTCCGGGATGCTGGCCGATCGCGACAAGGTCGCCATCGTCCGCGCGATCCTCAGCCTTGCCCAGGCCCTGGGCATGCAGACCACGGCCGAGGGCATCGAGACCAACGAACTGGCCCAGACGCTGGCGGCGCTGGGCTGCACCTATGGCCAGGGCTTCCTCTATTCGCGCGCGCTCGAGCGCGACGATGCCTATCAGTTGCTGACCGAACGCAACGCCTGAGCCACGGCTTCATCGGCCAGCGCCGATACGCGCTGCTCGTCCGGAAAGCCCTCGTCTATCCAGCGCCGCTCAACTTCCTTCATCAGCCGCGCCACTTCCGGCCCGGCCTTCACCCCCCGTGAGACGATCGCACCGCCGCCCAGCGGGAAACGGGGCGGCTGCCAGTCGCGGATTCCCAGCGCATCGGCGAGGGGACGATCGGACAGCAGCAACTGGTCGAGCGCCGTCACGACGCCGGTACGATAGGCCAGGGGGCGGGGCTCGTCTTCTGGCGCAATCACTGCCGCGGCCAGGCGCTTGCGCTGGACGTTGGACAGCTTGAGCCGGGCAGCGATCAGTTCGGCAAGCATGGGGTCGGCCGGGATCAGCGATGCCAGGCGTCGGATCGCGCTTGGTGCGACTCCAGCTTCGGTCTCGCGCGCGGCGAGGTGGGCGAAACGATTGGCGGACGTGATTTCCGGCAGCACCGACAGGAAGATGCCGCGCTCGATCATCAGCGCCACGACACGGACCGCGTCCCTGGCGACGAGCAGCTTGAGCAGCTCATCGGCGATGCGTTCGCGGCTGAGCGCCATCAGGTCGTTGGCGCGATCGGTGCAGGCCTCCAGCCCGGCCGGGTCGGCGATGTCGCCGAAGCGCGCGAGGAAGCGGAAGAAGCGCAGGATGCGCAGATGATCCTCGGCGATGCGCTGGAGCGGATCGCCGATGAAGCGGACATGGCGTGCCTCGAGGTCCGCCAGCCCGCCGAAATAGTCGAAGATCGCGCCGGTAGCGGGATCGGCATAGAGCGCGTTCATCGTGAAATCGCGCCGGGCGGCGTCCTCGCGCCAGTCATCGGTGAAGGCGACCGTGGCGCGGCGGCCATCGGTGGAGACGTCCCGGCGCAGGGTGGTGACTTCGACCGGGCCGCTCTCCAGCACCACGGTGACGGTGCCATGGTCGATGCCGGTAGGCACGACGCGAATGCCCGCGGCCTTCAGCAGCTCGATCACGCGCTGGGGCGACAACGGGGTCGCGACGTCGAGATCGGAGACGGGCAGGCCAAGCAGGGTATCGCGTACCGAGCCGCCGACGAAACGGGCGTCGCCCAGCACGTCGATCAGCCGGTCCAGCCCCTCGCGGTGGCGCCATTCGGCATCGGGCAGGATCATGCCGCCCATTTCAGCCGCCTCGACAAATTTACCAGCATCGCCGCCGTTGCTCCCCAGATCCGGCGATCCTGCCAGAGTATCTCGTAATAATGCCGATCCCGGCCCTGATATTGCGTCACCTGCTGGCGTTGATTGGCGCTGTCGAGCAAGAAATCGAACGGCACCTCGAACACGCTGGCGACCTCGGCCTCGGAAGGGGTCAGGAGGAGATCGGGCGGAACGACGCCGATCACCGGGGTGACGACATAGTTGGTGACGGTGCGATAGTCGTCGGTAGTGCCGACCACTTCGACCAGGGCAGGTGGCAGCGCGATCTCTTCCTGCGCCTCGCGCAGCGCCGCGCCGATCGGGCCGTCATCGCCGGGGTCGATGCGACCGCCGGGAAAGGCGACCTGGCCCGCATGGCGGCGCAGCGTCTCGGTGCGCTGGGTGAGGATCACGCCCGGCGAAGGGCGATCCGTCACCGCGATCAGCACTGCTGCAGGATTGCCGCGCACTTCGGGATCGAAATCATAATGGTCGCCCGGCAGCAGCAGCGGCGAATGATCGGCCGCGAGCGCCAGCCGGAGACGATCGGCCAGGTTCACGCAGCTGGCTCCAGCGGGAAGAAGCTGCCATTGCTCCACACGCCCGGCGGCGCGCTGCCATTGGCGAGCGCGATCTCGGCAAGCTCGTAATAGACGGTGCGCGCGACCAGCGCCTCCAGCCCGCGACGGACATGGAGATAGGGCCGGGGGCCGTCCTCGCGTTCCTCGAAGCGCAGGCCATGCTCGGGGCCGGCGGTCACCAGGTCGCCGGTGTTGAGCCGGAAGGCGAGCTTCATCGCTTCGCCTTCGCCCTCGCGCTTCATCTCCACGGCAACAAAGGGCGCGTCCTCGACATCGATGTCGAGCTTCTCGACCGGGGTGACCAGCACGAACCGCCCGTCGGGCTCATGCCGCAGGATCGTCGAGAACAGCCGGACCATCGGCAGGCGGCCGATCGGCGAGCCCTGGTGGAACCAGGTGCCGTCGCGCGCGATCCGCATATCGCTGTGCCCGCAATGGCTGGGGTTCCAGCTCTCGACCGGGGGCAGGCGATTCTCCTCGGCCAGGCGTGCGATCTCGGCGAGCGAGAGGCTGGCGAAGTCGGGCGGGGGCGGAGAGGGCATCGATTCGCCTCAATCGGCAGCGCGGCCGGGGCCGCGGAAGTTTACGAAACATACGCTACAGGTGGCCCGGCTTCCCGGCCCCGAACGGCTCTGCGAACGAAGGAGGCGAGGGAAAGGCTGCGTGCGATCGGCCATGCCGGGGACCCAAGCAGACAAAATCCAACATGGGAAGCGGCGACATGGCTTTTCCCCCGCGAAAGCCGGGGCCCAGGGTCGCGGGGGATATGGCCGAGAAGCC
>NZ_JASATQ010000107.1:0-10432 GCF_038440415.1 Sphingomonas sp. OTU376
GCGCGCCACACAATATCGACAACCCGGCAAAAGCCGGGATCTCAGGCGACGAGCGATCGGCCTGAGGCACGAGATCCCGGCTTTCGCCGGGATGACGTAAAAGATTTGGAGTTACTGATTATGCGCGCCGAAGCGCAGGCTCATGTCGACAACATCAAGGAGTCGCTCGCGCTGCTCCGCCGGTTCCTCGATTGGGATCGCGCACTGCGCCGGCTCGACGAGCTCAATGCGCGCGTCGAGGACCCGACCCTGTGGAACGACGCCAAGAAGGCCCAGGACGTGATGCGCGAGCGTCGCCGGCTCGACGAATCGATCACCGCTACGCGTGCGATCGAGACCGAGCTCAACGACACCGCCGAGCTGATCGAGATGGCCGAGGCCGAGGGCGACGAGGACATGGCGGTCGAAGGCACCGCCAGCCTTGCCGCGCTCGCCGCACGCGCCGAGAAGGACAAGGTCATGGCCCTGCTCTCGGGCGAGGCCGATGCCAACGACACCTATATCGAGATCAACTCGGGCGCCGGCGGCACCGAGAGCAACGACTGGGCAGGCATGCTCCAGCGCATGTACACGCGCTGGGCGGAGCGCCACGGCCTCAAGGTCGAGCTGATCGACTATCATGCCGGCGAGCAGGCGGGCATCAAGTCGGCGACGTTGCTGGTGAAGGGCGAGAACGCCTATGGCTATGCGAAGACCGAGAGCGGCGTGCACCGCCTCGTCCGCATCAGCCCCTATGACAGCGCCGCGCGCCGTCACACCAGCTTCTCCTCGATCTGGGTCTATCCGGTGATCGACGACAATATCGTGGTCGAGATCAACGAGAGCGAGCTGCGCATCGACACCTATCGCGCCTCGGGCGCGGGCGGCCAGCACATCAACACCACCGATTCGGCGGTGCGCATCACCCACTTGCCGACCGGCATCGTGGTGCAGTGCCAGAACCAGCGCTCGCAGCACAAGAACAAGGCCGAGGCCTATAACCAGCTGCGCGCCCGCCTCTATGAGCGCGAGCTGGCCGAGCGCGAGGCCGCGGCCAACGCCACCAACGCCACCAAGACCGATATCGGCTGGGGACACCAGATCCGCTCCTATGTGCTCCAGCCATACCAGCTGGTTAAGGACCTGCGCACCGGTGTTACTTCCACCGCGCCCTCGGATGTGCTCGATGGGGACCTCGACGCGTTCATGGCCGCCGCGCTATCCCAGCGGGTGACCGGCGAGACGGTCGAAGTGGAGGATGTCGATTGAGACGCGGCCCCGCGCTGTTCCTGGGACTGATGCTGGCGGCGTGCAGCGGCGCGCCGGTGGCGATCGACAACAAGGAACAGGGCGTCCCTGCGGCCAATAGCGGCTTCCCCGCTGCCGACCGGCCGGTGGCCGGCATCCTGTCGCCGCGCTGGTCGACCGAGGAAGCGCGCGATCGTCTCAACGAAGCGGGCCAGGTGATGGACCTGGCCGGCATCAAGCCGGACATGACCGTGGCGGACATCGGCGCGGGCGAGGGCTATTACACCGTCCGCCTGGCTGCACGCGTCGGCGACAAGGGCCGCGTTGTCGCCGAGGACATCGTCCCCGAGACGCGCGACTATCTCGCCACGCGCGTGCTGCGCGAGAAGCTCGACAATGTCAGCGTCCGCCTCGGCTTGCCCGCCGATCCGCGCCTGCCCGAGAACAGCTTCGACCGCGTGCTCATGGTCCACATGTACCACGAGATCGAGAGCCCCTATGAGTTCCTCTGGCGGCTGCGCCCCGCGCTCGCCCCCGGCGGCCAGGCGGTGGTGGTCGATGCCAATCGCCCGACCCAGGACCACGGCACCCCGCCCGAGCTGCTCAAATGCGAGTTCGCCGCGGTCGGCTATGTCCTGGTCTCGATGAAGCCGATGCCCTCGGCCGGCGGCTATATCGCGATCTTCGAGGCAAGGGGCGAACGCCCCGAGCCGAGCGCGATCCGCGCGTGCAAGAGCGGCAAGACCGCGACGCCGGCGGTGCTGCCCAAGGAAGAATCAAAGGAACCCTAGGCTGCGGAAACTGGTGGTGCCCTTAGCGGCGACCACCAGATGATCGAGCAGCCGCACGCCCAGCACATCGAGCGCGCGGGCCAGCCGGTCGGTCGCCTCGCGATCGGCACGGCTGGGGGTGGGATCGCCGCTCGGATGGTTGTGCGCCATCACCACGGCAAAGGCATGGAAAGCGATCGCATCCGCCGCGATGTCGCGGATCGGCAGGCTGAGCCGGTCGCGCCAGGCCGAGCGGGCATGGCGCATGCCCAGCACCTGCTGGCTCCGGTCAAGATAGGCGAAGGCCATCACTTCCACCCGCTCGCCCGCCAGCGGCGCGAACAGCGCACCCGCCGCTTCGCTATCGGCCAGGCGCAGGGGTGGTTTCTCGGCACCGAACAGCATCCCGCCCGGGTGCCAGCCGATACCGCCCGCCCGAAGCGCGATCCGCTCCGGAACGGACCGTGGCGGAGAGGCGCGGTTTCTCCACAATGGATATGTCTCGCCCGCTTGGCCTCGCGCGGAGGCAGGGCTAGGCTGCACATATGCAGCAGTACCTCGACTTGATGGCCCGTGCGCTCAACACCGGCGCCGAGCAGATGGACCGCACCGGCACCGGCACGCTGAGCGTGTTCGGCCACCAGATGCGCTTCGATCTCAGCCAGGGCTTCCCGCTGCTCACCACCAAGAAGCTGCACCTGCGCTCGATCCTGATCGAGCTGCTGTGGTTCCTGCGCGGCGACACCAATGTGAAGTGGCTGCAGGAGCGCAAGGTCAGCATCTGGGACGAATGGGCAGACGAGAATGGCGATCTCGGCCCCGTCTACGGCAAGCAGTGGCGCGACTGGGAAGCGGCGGACGGCCGCCATATCGACCAGATCAAGGAACTGATCGAGACGCTCAGGACCAACCCGGGCTCGCGCCGCATGGTCGTCTCGGCCTGGAACCCGGGCGAACTCCACGCCATGGCGCTGGCGCCGTGCCACTGCCTGTTCCAATGCCATGTCGCCAATGGCAAGCTGAGCCTGCAGCTCTACCAGCGCTCGGCCGACATCTTCCTCGGCGTGCCGTTCAACATCGCCAGCTATGCGCTGCTCACCCATCTCCTCGCCCAGCAGGCGGGGCTCGAGGTCGGCGACTTCGTGTGGACCGGCGGCGACTGCCACCTCTATTCGAACCATCTGGAGCAAGCCCGCGAGCAGCTGAGCCGCACGCCCGGCCCGATCCCGCGGCTGGAGATCCTGCGCAATCCGGGCTCGATCGATGCCTATGAATATGAGGACTTCGTGATCCACGATTACGTCGCCCAACCGCACATCAAGGCGCCGGTGGCGGTTTAGGAGAAATCGTCACCCTGAACTTGTTTCAGGGTCCAACCCTCCCCCCGGGAAGCCGTAGCCCGTTGCGCGTTGGATGCTGAAACAAGTTCAGCATGACGGGTTCCCATGCAGGGGCGCATCTGCTTCTGTCGCCGGATGCAGGTGATTTCCTTCCATCTTGCCCGTGCCGACAATGGCGTGATCGGCGTCGACAACCAGCTGCCGTGGCGCCTGCCCGCCGATCTCAGACGCTTCAAGGCGCAGACCATGGGCAAGCCGATGATCATGGGGCGCAAGACCTTCGACAGCTTCCCCGCGCCCCTGCCCGGCCGCCGCCACATCGTGCTGACTCGCGATAGGAACTGGAGCGCCGAGGGTGCCGAAGTCGCGCATTCGCCCGAGGAAGCGCTGGCGCTGGCCGGCCCCGGCGACGTCGCGGTGATCGGCGGCGCGGAGGTCTTCGCGCTGTTCACACCCGACCGGATCGAGCTGACCGAAGTCCATGCTTCCCCGGAAGGGGACGCGCATGTCCCCGCTTTCGGGGTTGAATGGCGCGAAGTTGCGCGCGAGGATTTCCCCCAGGAAGCGGGGCGCCCTGCCTACAGCTTCGTGACATTGGAGCGGGCAGGATGAAGAAAAAGATCCTCTGGGGTGTGCTGATCGCCCTTGTGCTGGCTGCAGTCGGCTTTTTCGGCTTCGCCCCGGGGATCGTCGAAGGCAGCATGAACAAGGTGGTGCCGGCCAAGCTGGCCAAGCCCAGCGACGCGGTGAAGAAGCTCCACGCCTCGCTGCAGATCGCCGACATGCATGCCGACACGCTGATGTGGAACCGCAGCCTGCTCGAGCGCTCGAACACCGGCCAGGTCGACCTGCCCCGGCTGCTCGAAGGCAATGTCGCGCTCCAGGTCTTCTCCTCGGTCACCAAGACGCCGAAGCACCAGAATTACGACGCCAATTCGGGCGACACCGACAACATCACCCTGCTGACCATCGCCCAGCTCCAGCCGCCCAAGACCTGGACCTCGCTGCTCGAGCGCTCGCTGTTCCATGCCCGCAAGCTCGATCGCGCAGCCGCTGGATCGAACGGCAAGCTGCGGGTGATCCACACTCCGCAGGAGCTCGACCAGCTGCTCGCCGATCGCGCGGCGGGCAGGAAGGTGGTCGGCGGCATGCTCTCGATCGAGGGGCTGCAGGACCTGGAAGGCCAGCTCGGCAATCTCGACAAGCTCCACGCCGCGGGCTTCCGCATGGCGGGCCTGGCGCATTTCTTCGACAATGACGTCGCCGGATCGATGCACGGGATGAAGAAGGGCGGGCTCACCCCGCTCGGCCGCCAGGTGCTCGCGCGGATGGAGCAGCTCGGCATGATCGTCGACATCGCCCATTCGAGCCACGAATCGGTCGCCGAGATCCTCAGGCTGGCCAAGCGCCCGGTGGTCTCCAGCCATGGCGGCGTGCAGGCGACCTGCAAGGTCAACCGCAACCTGACCGACGAGGAGATTCGCGGCGTCGCGCGCACCGGCGGCGTGGTCGGCATCGGTTACTGGGACGCAGCGGTGTGCGGTACCGAGCCGGCCAATGTCGTCCGCGCGATCCTGCATGTGCGCCAGCTCGTCGGCGTGGATCATGTCGGCCTGGGCTCGGACTTCGACGGCGCGGTGACCACCGGCTGGGATTCGTCGCAACTGATCGCGATCACCGGCGGGCTGCTCGACGCCGGCCTGTCGCCCGAGGAGATCCGCAAGGTGATGGGCGGCAACGTCCTGCGCGTGCTCCGCGCGGGGATCGTGGCGGGGAAGTGAAAACTCCTTCTCCCCTTGTGGGAAGAGGAATGGGCCCGCGAGGCGAAGCCGAGTGGGAAGGATGAGGGGGAGTGAGACGCACTCCCCTGCCCCCTCACCCTTCCGCCGACTGCGTCGGCTCCCTCCCTCTCCCACAAGGGGAGAGGGAGAGTAGGTCAGCATGTTGGCAGACCCAATCCCGGCCCCTATAGCCCGCCTGATGGAGCGGCTTGACGGCGGCTCGGCAGTCCCGCCCCGCTATCGGGGCGCGATCGTCGCGCTCGGCAATTTCGACGGATTTCACCTGGG
The DNA here is from genome assembly GCF_038440415.1 of Sphingomonas sp. OTU376. Classification (NCBI taxonomy): domain Bacteria; kingdom Pseudomonadati; phylum Pseudomonadota; class Alphaproteobacteria; order Sphingomonadales; family Sphingomonadaceae; genus Sphingomonas; species Sphingomonas sp. OTU376. Next base: position 5,407 of record NZ_JASATQ010000107.1, read on the forward strand.
ACATCAGGCGGTGGTGGGCCATGCGGTGGCGCGCGCCCGCGCCGAGGGGCGGCCGGCGATCGTCGGCACCTTCGATCCGCACCCCCAGCGCTATTTCCGCCCCGACAGCCCCTGGTTCCGCCTGACCAGCATGGACCAGCGCCAGCGCCTGCTGGCCGAAGCGGGCGTCGATGCGATGCTGGTGTTCCCGTTCAACGCCGAGCTTGCAGCGCTGAGCGCGCGCGGCTTTGCCGAGGAGCGGCTGGTCGCGATGATCGGTGCCGGCGGCGTCGTCACCGGCGGCGACTTCACCTTTGGCAAGGGCCGCGAGGGCGATGTATCTACCCTCGCCGCGCTCGGCGCCGAACTCGGCTTCTCGGCCGAGACGGTGGCGCCGGTACAGCTCGACGGCGAGACCGTCTCGTCAAGCCGCATCCGTACGCATCTGCGCGAAGGCCGCCCGGGCGAAGCCGCACGGCTGCTCACCCGCCCCTTCGCGATCGAAGGCGTGGTCCAGCATGGCGACCAGGTCGGCCGCACGCTCGGCTTCCCGACCGCCAACCTCAGCCTCGCCAACTATCTGCGCCCGGCCTACGGCATCTATGCGGTGCGCGGGCGCCTGCCCGACGGGCGTGTGGTCGGCGGCGTCGCCAGCCTGGGCATCCGCCCGACCTTCGAGCCGCCGGTCGAGCTGCTCGAGCCCTATTTCTTCGATTTCTCGGGCGACCTGTACGGCCAGACCATCGAGGTCCAGCTGATCGACTATCTCCGCCCCGAGGCGAAGTTCGATTCGCTCGATGCCCTCAAGGCACAGATCGACGCCGACGCGGCAAAGGCACGGGAGCTGCTGGGCTAGCGCGAATCGCGCACCGCCAGCTGGTGCAGCCGGATCAGCCGGAAGCGCACGCGGTGCCATTTGCTGAGGTCGTCCCAGCGCGATTCGGCAGTGGCCGCGGCGATCTCCGTGTCGATCCGCGCCAGCCCCTCCGCCTCGGGTAGCAGCAGATAATGCCCGGCCAGATCGGCAATCTCGTCACCGCCTCCGGGCCCAGCGACGCTCTGGACCGGAATGTTCATGAAAAGGGGACTCGCGAACCCGCGCGGGGTTCCCCAAATTGGTGGTTAAGCGCACGCGCAACATCTGCTTTGCATGGAGCGCGGCTTCCTCTAATTCCCGCGCACTCATGAGCGACGAAAAAGACTACCGCGACACCGTCTTCCTTCCGAAGACCGAGTTCCCCATGAAGGCAGGCCTCGCCCAGAAGGAGCCTGCCATCCTCGATCGCTGGGCGAGGATCGGGCTGTACGACAAGCTGCGCACGCAGCGTGCCGGCCGCACCCGCTTCATCCTGCACGACGGCCCGCCCTATGCGAATGGCGACATTCACATGGGCCATGCGATGAACAAGGTCCTCAAGGACATCATCGTCCGCTCGCAGAGCCTGATGGGCAAGGACGCGCCCTATATCCCGGGCTGGGACTGCCACGGCCTGCCGATCGAGTGGAAGGTCGAGGAAGCCTACCGCGCCAAGAAGCTCAACAAGGATGAAGTCGATCCCGTCGCCTTCCGCGCCGAATGCCGCGCCTATGCCGAGAAATGGGTCGGCGTGCAGCGCGAGCAGTTCGAGCGGCTGGGTGTGATGGGCGACTGGACCAACCCGTATCTGACGATGAACTATGAGAGCGAGGCGATCATCGCCGGCGAGCTGCTCAAGTTCGCCGAGAGCGGCCAGCTCTATCGCGGCGCCAAGCCGGTGATGTGGTCGCCGGTCGAGAAGACCGCGCTGGCCGAGGCCGAAGTCGAATATGAGGACATCACCTCGACCCAGATCGATGTGGCGTTCGAGATCACCGAGGCGCCGAACGCCCCCGAGCTGGTCGGCGCGCATGCGGTAATCTGGACGACTACGCCGTGGACGATCCCGGTGAACCAGGCGCTCGCCTATGGGCCAGAGGTTGAGTACCTGCTCGTCAAGCGCAATGACGGATTCCAGTTCATTGTCGCGGCCGGCCCCGCAGACGCGTTGATGTATGACTGCCTTGCTCGTTTCTCCAAGGCCCTGCCGGCAGAAGAGCGCTCCTACGAGACTGTTACCCGCTTTTCGGGCTCACAGCTCGCAGGCGCCGTCGCGCGTCACCCGATGCACAAGCTCGGCGGCTTCTTCGCCAAGCCACGTCCGCTGCTCGCCGGCGACTTCGTCACCACCGATGCCGGTACCGGTCTCGTCCATATGGCGCCGGACCATGGCGAGGACGACTTCCTGCTCTGCAAGGCCAATGGCATCGATCCGGTGTTCGCGGTCGATGCGGCGGGCATGTACCGGCCGGACTGGCTGTGGCTCGGCGGCCAGGGATCGGTGATCAACAAGAAGTTCACCGCGTCGGACGGCCCGATCTGCACCGATCTGCGAGAGGCCGGCGCACTGCTCGCCGCCTCGGACGACTTCACCCACAGCTATCCGCATAGCTGGCGCTCCAAGGCCAAGGTGATCTTCCGCTGCACCCCGCAATGGTTCATCCCCATGGACCGCCCGAACGGCGCCACCCGCGACACGAGCTGGGACGACGAATCGCGCGAAGCGACCGCTTCGAACGGCGCCACTCTGCGCGGGATCGCGCTCGATGCGATCGAGAATACCCGCTGGGTGCCTGAAAAGGCGCAGAACCGCATCCGCGCGATGGTCGAGGGGCGCCCGGACTGGGTGATCAGCCGCCAGCGCGCCTGGGGCGTGCCGATCGCGCTCTATGTCCACCGCCAGACCGGCGAATATCTCCGCGATCCCGAAGTGAACGCCCGCATCCTCGAGGCCTTCACCACCGGCGGCGCCGATGCCTGGTTCCAGGCCGATCACCAGCAGCTGCTGGGCGAGAAATACGACCTCGCGTACTATGAGGTGATCACCGACATTCTCGACGTCTGGTTCGATTCGGGCTCGACCCACAGCTTCGTGATCGAGGCGCGCTACGCCGCCGGCACCCGTGCGGACCTGTATCTCGAGGGTTCGGACCAGCATCGCGGCTGGTTCCAGTCGTCGCTGCTCGAAAGCTCGGGCACGCGCGGCCGGGCGCCCTATGACGCGGTGCTGACGCATGGCTTCGCGCTCGACGGCAATGGCCGCAAGATGTCGAAGTCGCTCGGCAACGTCGTCGATCCGCTCAAGATCATCGGCGAGAGCGGCGCGGACATCCTGCGCCTCTGGGTCGCGCAGACCGATTATTTCGAGGACGTCCGCATCGGCAAGGAAGTGCTTGCCGGCACCGGCGACGCGTATCGCAAGATCCGCAACACCTTCCGCTACCTGCTCGGCGCGCTCGACGGGTTCAGCGAGGCGGAGCGCCTGCCCGTGGCCGAAATGCCCGAGCTGGAGCGCTATATCCTAGCCAAGCTGGCTGAGCTCGACAACGAGCTGCGCAGCGCCGCTGACGGTTTCGAGTTCAACCGCTACAGCCGCGCGCTGACGGACTTCATGAACGAAGACCTCTCGGCCTTCTTCTTCGATATCCGCAAGGACTGCCTCTATTGCGAGGCGGAGAGCTCGGCCAAGCGCCGTGCCTATCGCACCGTGCTCGACACGCTGTTCCACGCGCTGGTCCGCTACGCCGCGCCGATCCTCGCCTTCACGGCCGAGGAAGTGTGGCAGGCCCGCTTCCCGAGCGAGGACGAATCGGTCCACATGCTCGAATGGCCGGTGCTGCCGGAAGGTGCCTCGGTCGAGAGCGACTGGACCGCGATCCGCCAGCTCCGCCAGCAGGTGACCGAAGCGATCGAACCCTATCGCCGCGAGAAGCAGGTGCGCTCCAGCCTCGAGGCCGAAGTGACCGTGCCGGTGCTGCCGGCATCGGAAGCGGATCTCACCGAGCTGTTCATCGTCTCGAAGGTGAGCAAAGGTGATGCGGTCACGGTCGTGCCCACCCAGCGCCATAAATGCGGCCGCTGTTGGCGGCATCTCCCGGAAGTTGCGCAGGACGGCGCCTTGTGCGACCGCTGTGCCGGGGTGGTGGAATGAACGTGACTCGTGGAATCGGCTTCGCCGTGGCGGCCCTTGTTTTCGTCATCGATCAGGTGACGAAGCTGCTGGTCGTGCGCGCGCTCGGCGTCGACCTGGCGTTCGTCCAGACCCTGATCCAGCAGAAGCTCGGCCTGGACGGGCTCAACCATGTCCAGGAAGTGCTGCCGATCTTCGACCTGCGCTTCGTCGCCAATATCGGCGTGTCGCTCGGCCTGTTCGCCGCGAACAGCGATGCGACGCGCTGGATGCTGGTGGTGCTCACCGGCGCGATCGCCGCGGGCGTGATCTGGTGGATGTTCCGCGAGAAGAAGCTGCCCGATGTCTGCGCGCTCGGCATGGTGCTGGGCGGCGCGCTCGGCAACATCCTCGACCGGGCCCGGCTCGGCTTCGTCGTCGATTTCGCCGACCTGCATTTCGGGACATGGCGCCCGTTTTTGGTCTTCAACGTCGCCGATGCGGCGATTACCATCGGCGTGCTGATCCTGTTGATCCGCGCGCTCCTCGTGCGCGATAAGGCCGCAGGCGAAAGCCCGGCCGCTGTGGAGAATGAAGTCAATGCGTAAGACCGTTACCATCGTGAGCGCGATCGCGCTTGCGGCCTCGCTCTCCGCTTGCGGCAAGAAGGGTTATGACCGGGCGCGCCCCGACGAGTTCGCCGTCGCGCGCCAGGCGCCGCTGGTGATCCCGCCCGATTTCGCGCTGGTGCCGCCGCAGCCGGGCGCCCCGCGTCCGCAGGAAGGCAACCCGGCCAACCAGGCGCTCGACGCGATGTTCGGCGGCTCGGCAGCGCGCAGCCCCGGCGAGCAGGCAGTCATGGACCAGTCGGGCAGCACCGGCGCCGATGTCGGCGCGCGCTCGACCGCAGGCAGCCCGGGCACCAGCGTGGTCGACAAGGGCACCACCACCCGCGACATCGTCGCGGCGCCGGAAGGCGACGGCAAGGATGCCAAGGCCAGCACGCCGCAATAAGCGGCACTGCTCCTCAAGCGCACGAAACAAGAAAGGCCGGGCGGGCGCCCCCCGGCGGGCGGGCGGTG
>NZ_JASATQ010000108.1:0-9784 GCF_038440415.1 Sphingomonas sp. OTU376
CCCCCCCCCCCCCCCCCCCCCCCCCCCCCCCCCCCCCCCCCCGGGGAGCGGTATGGGTGAATTCGGCAATCCTCCCCCTGTGGGGGGAGGATTTGGGAATTTTTCGCTTTGCGTTGAGGGCAGGCGGCGCGCAGTGCGTAAGGGGCTGGGGAGAAGGCCAGGACTATGGGTGACGATCTGGACGAAATGCTCGGGCGGCTGGCAGCGCGGCCGGTGCATCCGGGGCTGGAGGATATGTCGGCGTCGGTGCTCGACCGGATCGCCGCGCCTCGGCCGCGGCAGGACCGCTTTGCCGTGACCGGCGCGCTGGCGGCGGTGCTGGCGGTGGGCATGGGCCTGGGAGGCAGCTGGGCGATGCAGGCGCCGGCGCACAAGGTCGCGACCTTCGACAGCAGCCTGGCGCTGGCGCCCTCGACCCTGCTGGGCGGCAGCTGATGGGCGCGCGGCGGGTATTGCTGATCGCGCTGATCGCCTTCGTCGCGGCGCTGGGCGGCGTGGCGGCGGGGCGGTTCCTGTGGCCGGCGGCGCAGCCGCCGGGCGGCGAGTTGCATGCGCTGCTCCATTCGGGGCTCGACCTCGATGCCGCGCAGCATGCGAAGATCGAGACGCTGGAGCGGCAGTTCGCGTTGCGCAAGCAGGCGCTGGAGATGGCGCAGCGCGCCGACAATGCCCGGCTGGCGGCGGCGATCGAGAGCGAGCATTCGGCCGGGCCGGACGTGCGCGCGGCGGTCGACCATATCCATGTGACGATGGGCGAGATGCAGAAGGAGACGCTGGCGCATATCTTCGCGATGCGCGCGGTGCTGCGTCCCGACCAGGCGGCGAAGTTCGACAAGGCGGTGGTGAAGGCGCTGACCGCCGAGACCCGGTGAGCCTGGATTTCGCCAGCCTGAGCGACGGCGAGCTTGCCGCGCTGAGCCTGGCCGGGCGGACGGCGGCGTTCGCCGAGATATTGCAGCGGCACCGCGAGGCGATCTACCGGATCGTGGCGGGGTCGATCGGCGATCCCGACGAGGCGCTCGACCTGGTGCAGGAGACGTTCCTGGCCGCGCATGGCGCGCTGCGCCGCTATGATCCGGCGCGGCCGATGCGGGCCTGGCTGACCACGATCGCGATCAACAAGTGCCGGGACTGGGGCAGGCGGCGCGCGGTGCGCCGGCTGATCGCCTTTGCCTTGCCGATCGACGATGCGGCCGAGCGCGTGGCGGAGGACCGGCCCGGGCATGATGTCGAGATCGCCGATCGTGAGGCGCTGGCACGGACGTCGCGGGCGATCGCTGGGCTGCCTTCCTCGTTGCGCGAGGTGATCGTGCTGCGGACGATCGAAGGGCTGTCGCAGGCCGAGACGGCGGCGGCGCTGGGGGTCAGCGAGAAGGCGGTGGAGACGCGGCTGCGGCGGGCGCGGATACGGCTGGGGGAGGTTTTGGGTTCGTGAATTCCCCTCCCTGGAAGGGAGGGGTTAGGGGTGGGTGGATGACCGCGAGATAGCTCGTGTTAGGCGAGCCTCATCCGTATCGCCAGGCCGCCACCCACCCCCGGCCCCTCCCTTCCAGGGAGGGGAGCGAAAAATCGCATGCCGCGGGAGGGCAATCCCGATCTCCCGCGTAACTCCGGGTAAGCGCGGTTCTCGCGCATGGGAGATAGACGTGTTGGATCGGCGGCAGTTGTTGATGGCCGGGGGCGGGGTGGCGCTGGGGGGCTGGTTCCCGGCCTGGGCGCAGAGCAACACACCGGGCGCACTGCCCGAGGTCTCCGGCGAGGACATCCACCTCCGCATCGCCCACCAGATGCTCAGCGTCGACGGGCGCGAGAGCCATGCGATCGGGATCAACGGCACCGTGCCGGGCCCGTTGCTGCGGTTGCGCGAGGGGCAGAAGCTGCGCGTGCATGTCGAGAATGCGCTCGACGAGGACAGCTCGATCCATTGGCACGGGCTGCTGCTGCCCTTCCAGATGGACGGGGTGCCCGGGATTTCCTTTCCGGGGATCAAGCCGCGGTCGCGCTTTATGTACGAGTTCCCGGTCGTGCAGGCGGGGACATACTGGTATCACAGCCATTCGGGGCTGCAGGAGCAGGTGGGGCTATTCGGGCCGATCGTGATCGAGTCGAAGCATGCCGATCCGGTGCGCTTCGATCGCGAGCATGTCGTGATGCTGTCCGACCATAGCCCGCTGCATCCGCATGCGATCTTCAGGAAGCTCAAGCAGCAGCCGGGCTATTTCAACCGGCAGAAGCAGACGCTCACCGGCGCCGGAGGACAGACGGCGAAGGACCGGTTCGACTGGGGCGGGATGCGGATGGACCCGACCGACATCTCCGACGTGACCGGATCGACCTATAGCTATCTGGTCAACGGGCATGGGCCGAAGGACAATTGGACGGCCTTGTTCCGGCCGGGCGAGCGGGTGCGGCTGCGGATCATCAATGCCTCGGCGATGACGATCTTCAATGTGCGTATCCCGGGGCTGAAGCTGACGATCGTCGCGGCGGACGGGATGAACGTGCGGCCGGTGGCGGTGGACGAGTTCCAGATCACCGTGGCCGAGACCTATGACGTGATCGTCGAGCCGGAGGACCGTGCGTACACGCTGGTCTCCGAGGCGGTCGATCGCTCTGGCATGGGCCGGGCGACGCTGGCGCCGCGGGCGGGGATGGTTGCCGAAGTGCCGGCGCTGCGCGCGCGGCCGATCGCGACGATGAAGGACATGGGGATGGACATGTCCGGGATGGATCATGGGAACATGGCCATGGGCGACATGCCGGGCATGGATCACGGATCGATGAGCATGAAGATGCGCGATCCGGCCAATGCGCCGCAGGTGACGATGGGGCCGGGGGTGCAGACGATCGCGCCGATGCCGGTCGACCGCACCGGCGAGCCGGGGCAGGGACTGGGCGATGTCGGGCACAAGGTGCTGGTCTATCGCGATCTCGTCGCGCTGGAGCGCAATCCCGATGTACGGGCGCCGGGGCGCGAGATGGAAGTGCACCTGACCGGCAATATGGAGCGCTTCATGTGGGCGTTCGACGGGGTGAAATTCTCCGACGCGAAGGTGCCGCTGGCGTTCGAGACGGGCGAGCGGGTGCGGGTGACGCTGATCAACGACACGATGATGGCGCATCCGATCCATCTGCACGGCCATTTCTTCGAGCTGGTGACCGGGCATGGCGATCATGCGCCGCGCAAGCACACGGTCAATGTCGCGCCGGGGGGCAAGGTGAGCTGGGACGTCACCGCCGAACCGGGCGACTGGGCGTTCCACTGCCATCTGCTCTACCATATGCATGCCGGGATGATGCAGACCGTCCAGGTCCGCCCGCTCGCGGGGGACGCGGCATGAAGGCGCGGTGGCTGACGGGCGCGGCGGCGCTGGTGCTGGCGGTGCCGGCGATCGCGCAGGACCATAAGGGGCATGACATGTCGTCGATGCCGATGCCCGCGCCCACTCCCACGCCTGCGCCGGCCGATCCGCATGCCGGGCATGACATGGCGGGCGAGGGGGGGAAGGTTGGGACCGACCTGCCGGCGGGCAATGCGACCGCGCCCGCTCCGGTGCCGGGACGCGCGGCGGACCGCTTCTGGGGGGCGGAGGCCATGGCCGCGTCCCAGCGCGCGGTGCGGATGGAGCATGGCGGGATGCAGCTGAGCAAGGTCATGCTCGATCTGGCCGAGGTGCAGGTGCGGAGCGGTGAGACCGGCTATCGCTGGCAGGGCGAGGCCTGGTGGGGTGGCGACATCCACCGGCTGTGGATCAAGTCGCAGGGCGAGGGTGTGTTCCGCAAGGGGATCGACGGCGCCGAGGTGCAGGCGCTCTATGGCCGGGCGATCGATCCGTACTGGAACCTGCAGGCGGGCGTGCGGCAGGACCTGGGGCGCGGGCCGCGGCGGACCTGGGCGGTGCTCGCGGTCGAGGGGCTGGCGCCGTACTGGTTCGACCTGGAGGGTTCGGTGTTCCTCTCGGACAAGGGCGATGTGCGCGCCCGGGTCGAGGGGAGCTATGACCAGCGGATCACCCAGAGCCTGATCCTCCGGCCGCGGGCGGAGCTCAACCTGTCGGCGCAGGACATGAAGGCGAACGGGGTGGGCGCGGGGCTGTCTAGCGCCGAACTGGGGCTGCGGCTGCGCTACGAGCGGGTGCGCGAGTTCGCACCCTATATCGGCGTGAGCTGGGAGCGGAGCTTGGGGCGGACCGCCGACTATGCGCGGGCGCGCAGCGACGGCACGGGCGGGGCGAGCTTCGTCGCGGGCGTGCGGGCCTGGTTCTGAGGAGACCCGGCGCACCCAAATACCGGCCTGTGGGATTTTTGTGCATTTGATGCCCGATTGTCACAAAATATCCACGCAGCGCGCCTAGTGCCCCGGCTGCGGCACGGTAACCCGCCGGTCGCAGCAATTTCGATCACCATTGGGGGTCCCATGCTCGCCCATACGCGACTTTCGTCGCGCGCTTTCCTGCGCGCGCTGTTGATGCTCAGCACCACGGCTCCGGCCGTGATCCTCGCCGCTCCGTCCGCCCATGCGCAGGACTATACCAACATCGCCGCATCGGGCCGGGTGACCGCCGAGGACGGCACGCCGCTCGCCGGCGCCGAAGTGAAGATCACCTCGTCGGACAAGGGCGTCAGCCGCACGGTCACCACCGACAGCTCGGGCGCCTACACCTTCCCGCAGCTCACCCCGGGTAACTACGACTTCACCGTCACCGCCCAGGGCTATGCGACCTATACCGAGAGCGCGATCGCGCTGACCCGGGAGACCGGCGGCGCCAACAGCTTCCGCCTCGCCCCGGCGAGCCAGGACGGCAACGAGATCGTCGTCAACGGATCGCGCCAGCGCACCGCGGACTTCCAGGACACCACCGTCGGCGCGACGATCAACCTCGCCTCGCTCACCCAGCGCGTGCCGATCGGCCGCTCGCTGCGCGACGTGATGCTGCTGACCCCGGGCACCGTGCAGGGCAGCTCGCCCTCGAACGGCGGCTTCGCCAACCAGGTCTCGGTCGCCGGCGCGGCATTCACCGAGAACGCCTTCTTCATCAACGGCCTGAACGTCACCGACTTCGTCTCGGGCGGCCAGCCGACCGAAGTACCGTTCGACTTCTACGAGACGGTGGAAGTGAAGACCGGCGGCGCCCCGGCCGAGTTCGGCCGCGCGACCGGCGGGTATGTCGTCGCCACCACCAAGTCGGGCTCGAACCAATATCATGCCAGCGTGACCGGCATCTGGGAGCCGAACGACCTGCGCAGCACTTCGCCCTCGACCCGCACCACCGACTATCGCCATGCCACGGCGAGCCGGCAGGAGCTGATCTTCCAGGCGAGCGGCCCGATTATCAAGGATCACCTGTTCGTCTACGGCCTCTATAATTTCCGCAACATCCGCTCGATGACGCCCTCGGCGAACCAGAACAACGCGACCAGCGTGGTCAACACCAGCCCGTTCTGGGGCGGCAAGGTCGATGCGTACATCACCGGCGACCACCATCTCGAGTTCACCTATTTCGACACCACCAACGACACCCGCAACCGCAGCCAGAACTGGGATCGCACCAATTTCACGCTGGGCGGCAAGACCGGCGGCACCGATGCTCGCTCGGGCGGCGCCAACTATGTTGGCCGCTATACCGGCACGATCACGCCCTGGCTGACCGTGTCGGGCGCCTACGGCGTCAACAAGCTGCGCTCGGGCAACGTCCCGCTCGACATCACCAACCCGCAGGTGACCGATTACCGCACCGATCCGGCCGGCATCCAGATCGGCGCCAACAAGGTGACCGACGCCTACAGCAAGACCGACAATGAGCGCGAATTCTATCGCGGCGATGTCGACCTGCAGTTCCACCTGCTCGGCAGCCACCATGTCCGCATCGGCTATGACCATGAGAAGGACACGCAGCAGCAGACCTTCGAGACGATCGGCGGCGGTGCGTACAAGATCTACACCGTCACCGCGGAATCGGCGGCGCGGATCGGCCAGGCGGTCGGCACGCAATATTACACCACCCGCGTCTATGCGCAGAACGGCACCGCGCACGTGCGCAACGAAGCCTTCTACATCCAGGACCAGTGGTCGCTGTTCGACAACCGGTTGCGCCTCGACCTCGGCCTGCGCAACGACCGCTTCAGCAACCAGGGCGTGAACGGCAAGTCGTTCTTCGAATCGGGTAACCTCTGGGCACCGCGCGTCGGCGCCTCGTTCGATCCGCTGGGCGACGGGCGCACCAAGATCTTCGGATCCTATGCGCAGTACTACCTGCCGATGGCCGGCGACCTCAACCTGAACGTCGCGGGGAGCCTGATCACCTATACCCGCTACAACCTGTTCACCGGCACCAGCGGCGCGGGCAATGTGCCCAACGCGGGCGCGGCGATCCTGACGGTGGCCAACACCACGGCATGCCCGGACACCAAGGTGAAGAATTGCGAAGTCTCGGCCGATGGCTCGGCGTTCAACCCCTCGGGCGCGATCGCGAGCAACATCAAGCCGCAGTCGGACAATGAGTTCATCTTCGGCGCCGAGCACCAGTTCGCCGACCATGTCCGCATCGGCGCCTATTTTACCCATCGCCGGCTCAAGGACGTGATCGAGGACATCTCGGTCGACATCGGCGCCCGCGCCTATTGCATGACCAAGGGCTTCACCGCGGCGCAGTGCCAGGCGTCGTTCCCGGGCGGCCGCCAGTTCGTCATCGCCAATCCGGGCCGCGACGTGACCGTGCAGCTCGCTTCGCTGCCGGACGGCTCGACCCCGACAGTGACGCTGAAGGCATCCGACCTCGGCTATCCCAAGCCGAGCCGCAACTATGACGCCGTGACGCTCACCTTCGATCGCACCTTCGACCAGAAGTGGAGCCTTTCGGCCTCGTACACGCTCGCGTTCAACAAGGGCAATTACGAGGGCGGCGTCCGCTCGGAGAACGGCCAGCTCGCGATCAACCGCACCGCGGATTTCGACTCGCCGGGCTTCGTCAACGGCGCCTATGGCTATCTGCCGAGCGACCGCCGGCACAACTTCAAGGCCTATGGCAGCTACCGCCTCAACGACATGATCGACGTTGGCGCCAATGCCGTGGTCCAGTCGCCGCAGCACTACAGCTGCATCGGCGCGGTGCCGCTGAGCGTCGATGCCTATGCCAACACCTATCGCGGCTATGGCTATTACTGCCAGGGCAAGCTGATCCCGCGCGGGACCGCGTTCAACGGCGACTGGCGCACCCAGATCGACGTCAGCGCGTCGCTCCGCCTGCCGCTGCCGTACAGCGTGGATGCGTCGATCCGCATCGACATCTTCAACCTGCTGAACAGCAAGTCGGTGACGTCGTACAACAATTTCGGCGAGCAGGGGGATGGCTCGACCAACCCCGACTATCGCTCGCCGGTCAACTACCAGGCGCCGCGCTCGATGCGGCTTACTGCCCGCCTCGGCTTCTAAGGTGGTTCGCCGGGGCCGGTTTCACGCCGGCCCCGGCATTCCTGCTTGCAAATTACCGGGTGCCCAGCATGTCTCTCCGCGCAACCAGCGGAGACAGCGATGGAGGGAGCGATAGAGAAGAGGTCACAGCGCCAGCGCGAGATCATCTCGCGGCTGCGCAGCGGACGAACCCTGTCGGTGACGGCGCTGGCAACGGATCTCGCGGTGTCGGACGAGACGATCCGCCGTGAGCTGCGTGCGCTCGAGGATCAGGGTGTCATCATCCGCGAACATGGCGGCGCGCGTATCGCCGCGCCAGTGCTCGAAGGGCCGCTCCACCAGCGGATGGAGGAGAATGCCGATGCCAAGCAGCGCATCGCAGCGGTCGCGGCCGAGTTCGTGCCCGATGGCGGGATCGTGTTCATCGATTCCGGCACGACGAGCTGCTTCATCGCGCGCCAGCTGGTCGAGCGGCGCTCGCTCACGGTCATCACCAACTCGCTGCGCGTGGCGAACGACCTGGGCGGGATCAACAACAACCGGCTTTTCCTGGCCGGGGGGCAGATGGATTACGACTATCGCGCCTTTTCCGATCACAGCGCGCAGGACTATGTGCGCGGCTTCTCGCCGCATCTCTCGATCCTGTCGGTCGGCGGGATCAGCATCGAGCGCGGGCTGATGGACTTCCATCCGGGCGAGGCCGAGATGAGCCGGATCGCCTATGCGACCTCCAAGCGCGTGCTGCTGGCGGCGGACTCGTCGAAGTTCGGGCGCTATGCGCTGGTGCAGACGGCGGCGCTGACCGATGTCGACATCCTGGTGACCGACCGGCCGCTCGACAGCGACTATGCCAGGGCCTTCGCGCATGCCGAGGTGGTGGTCGCCTGACGGGCGCGGACGGCGCGTAGCAGCGGCAGGCCGGCGGCGAGCATGAGCAGCGCCCCGGCCGCCGCGACGCCGGCGTGGAGCAGCCAGAACTGGCCCGCGGGCATCCGCTCGTAGAACACGCCGCTGAACCCTACCCACAGGCTGGCGAAGAAGCCGTGGAGATAGAAGAGCCCCATCCATAGCCCGACCAGCCGGCCCGGCGCGATCCCGGCGATCAGGCTGAGGCCCGAGGGCCAGATCAGCACGATCGCCATGTCGATCAGCAGCAGATAGGCGAGCGCCCAGGCCAGGGGCATAGCGCCGCCGGTCAGGGTGGTGCCGAGGGCGAGGACGAGATAGCCCGCCGCGCAGAACAGACAGCCGATCAGGATCTGGGTGGCGGCGCTGATCGTGATCCCGCCGCGCTCAAGCATTCGCATCGCCAGTTGCGACACCGCGATCAGCGCGAGGGTGAAGGCGCCGTCGAGCGAGAGGAACCAGGCGACGGGCATCGCCCAGCTGCCCAGCCTGAGGTCGAGATGTGCGCGGGCCCAGACCAGGAAGATGTTGCTGAGCTGCTCATAGGCCGAATAGCAGAGATAGATCGCGGTCAGGGCGACGATCAGCAGCGCGGTGGCGGCGAGCGGGCCGGCTTTCGTGCCGGTGGCGGCGTGCGCCCTGGCATGGACGGGCTCGGTGCCGTTGCGGGCGTAGAAGACCAGGCCGACCAGCAGCGCCAATGCCGCCGCGCCGATCGCATAGGCCGGGCCGGCAAGGGCGGCGAGCGTGCCGCAGACCAGGGGCCCGCAGATGATCCCGGCGTTGAGGAAGCCGAGATAGAGCGCATAGCCGCGCCGGCGCTGCGCCTCGTCCTCGAACAGCAGCCCGACCTGGGCGGACAGGTTGCCCTTGAGCAGGCCGGTGCCGATCGCGAAGGGGACCAGGCCGATCAGGAAGCTCCGGTTGCTCAGCATAAGCATCAGCCCGAGCAGCATCAGCGCGCCGCCGCCCGCCACCATCCGCCGCCGGCTGCCGACCAGGTCGCCGACCAGCCCGCCGAGCGGGATCGAGAGATAGATCAGCGCATTGGCATAGCCATAGAGCTGCGAGGCGAGCCCGGTGGTCGAGACCGGGCCGAAGAGCGCGGTGCTGGCGTCGCGGACGGCGGCGGCGCCGAGGATGCGCGAGAGATCGCCGGCGAGGACGTGATCGACCAGGATCAGCACGAGCAGCGACTTCATGCCGGACATGGCGAAGCGCTCCCAGAACTCCATCGCCGCGAGGACGAGGAAGCGGGGGCTCAGCAGTTTGTCCGTTGCAGCGCCCGATTCCATCTCGCCCGCCTTTGTCCGGCGGTGCTGCTAGGGGCGGTTCGCAACAGGGTTATGACAGTCTGCATCATGGGCGCGCGCATATCAGCTGTTCCCCGGCGGAAGCCGGGGTCCAGGGTCACGAGCGGGACGGCAGAGAAACCCTGGGCCCCCGGGGGGGGGGGGGGGGGGGGGA